>JAGLDP010000016.1 GCA_023145515.1 Bacteroidales bacterium | reverse complement strand
TAGTCAGCCTCCCAGGGAGCCCACATATGGGGATTCCAGATGCCTTGCAGATTGGCAGGCAAACGACCAGGAGCTCTTGAACTGCTCATCAGAAGGTATCTTCCAAACTGATAATACTGAGCATCGAGCAAGGGATCAGTTGCTCCTTCAATCACCCTGTTCAAACGTTCAAAAGTAGATATTCCCGGGGCTGTTGTCGGACCCAAATCCAGTTCCAACTGCTTGAAAAGAGTCTTGTGTTCTCGTGAATGGTCACCACGAATCTGAGCGGCCGATTTTTTCGCTGCTTTTGCCAGAATTTCTTCGGTAAGTTCTAATGGATTAATCTGTCGGTTGAAGTTCAGAGTTGTTACATCAAAATCCGTAGCTGCTGTCAGACGGATAATCACTTTATTAGCAGAGTTGATCTGGATTCCTGAGGGATGGGCTGTTGCACTTCCTCCCTCTTGCAGAACCTTGACACGGGCTGCAAAGCGCATGTGCTCCCCACCGGGGCCTGATCCTCCGGGATTGTCATCGTAGGCATCTGGTGCTGGTACATCAATGATTTGTCCGTCCATTAAAATGGTCTGATCATCAGGGAAATAGATGGATGCATCTCGTTCGCGGTCAAGGTTGACTAATAGATTCAGAACATGTTTTTTTGAGGCAGTTATCTCAAGTTGGAGAATATCATCAACAGCTGAAATAAGGAGTTTTTTTGTAATCGTTAGTCCGTTTACTTTAAATCTGGTAGTTTCAATTCCGGTTTCAAGGTCAAGTATTCTCTGATAGTCTGCTACAGAATCAGGGAGGTCAAAGTCAAGCGTAAGGTTTCCTAAAGTTTGGTAGGAACGGAAAGATGTTGGACTGAAAGTCAGGTTTTCCATACCATATTCATAGGCTGTCTGGTATTCATTTTTCAGCAACATTTGCCTGAATTGATCCATGTGATAAGTCGCATCATCAGGTAAATTTCCCTGGGGTGCTCCGGCCCAAAGGCTCTCCTCATTCAGTTGAATCACTTGCTTTTGAATTTGTCCGTAATCCATAGCACCGATTCGCCCGTTTCCAAGCGGGGTGGCTTCTGACCAGATTGAGGCAGGGTGGTCGAACCAGAGGAGTGTTGGTCTGTCTTCAGGGGTTTTATCCTTTTGGCAGGCCGTGAGGGCGAAGATTGTGATGATGAGGAGGCTTAGGTTTTTCATGGGGCTTGGTTACTTGCTGCTAAAGGTAAAAATGTTTCTTTGAAACTATCAGATGATATTTTCCCTTATCGCCTTTCTTGTAGGTTGTAACAAAACTGGAAACCGAAAAATCTGGTTCCCACATTGCCATAATGACCTGGGTATGGCTACTGCCAACTCTCTGGAATATTTAAAGAACACTACCGGTTTTACCCTGAAAGTTTGTACTTTACAGATTTACAGAGCTTTCAAACCTTAAAACTATGAAACATACAATTCTATTCCTGCTAACAATTTCTCTGTTTTTTGGAAGCTGTAAGAATCAAAGAAATGAAGAATTAGGATCGCAAAAACCTAATATCCTCTTTCTTCTTGCTGATGATTTAGGCTATGGGGAATTGGGTTCGTACGGACAAAAAATAATTAATACTCCTGTTCTCGACAGCTTAGCCGCTAATGGCATGCGATTTACTGATTTCTACGCTGGAAATGCAGTATGCTCTCCATCACGGGCAGTGTTAATGACCGGAAAACACTCAGGGGTAAATACTATTCGCGGAAATAGTGGGTATTTTAATGATGACAGATGGATGCGGGTTGCATTGAAAAAGGATGAAATAACCATTGGCGAAATTTTGCAAGAAATAGGTTATCAGACTGCTTTCTTTGGAAAATGGCATTTGGACGATCCCAATGACTTGAGTACATGGGCATGTAACCGTGGTTTCGACTATGCCATCCAGGAACAATGGGCTTCACGTTATGGAGGCTTAAAATTTACCATAGGTATGGAATATGTAAATGCCATGGTGGATTCAGTCTATTATGACAAAGAAAAATGGAATTGTCATGATGAGTTCCGCACCAACATTACTTTTGATTATCTCGACAAAATTGATAAGGACAAGCCATTTTTTCTTTTCATGTCATATAGAGCTCCTCATGCGCACGAAAGATATATTAGTAATAAAGATTTATATGCCGAAAATGGTTGGCCGGAAAAAGAAAGAATGCATGCCGCAAAAATCACATTGCTAGACAAACAAATTGGCAGAATGTTAAAAAAACTGGATGAAATGGGAGAATTGAATAATACACTGGTATTATTTACTAGTGATAACGGCCCGCATAATGAAGGAGGACATAACCATGATTTTTTTAACAGCAATGGTGACCTTCAAGGTTATAAACGTGATTTATACGAAGGAGGAATTCGTGTGCCGCTTATAGCATATTGGAAAGGTAAAATCAAACCCGGAACTGTAACAAATCATATAGGAGGATTTCAGGATATCATGGCTACTCTTGCCGAGGTAGCCGGGGTTGAAACTCCCCACCAATCCAATGGTATTTCTATATTACCGGTGCTCACAGGTAAATCTCAACCCATGCACGATTATTTGAATTGGGAAATACAATTAGATGGATATCGTAGTGCATCACAAAAGGGTTACTTCCGCCAATCTTCCCGTTTAAACAATTGGAAAGCTATCCGTTATGGAATAAATTCAGAAACTGAATTATACAATCTTAATGAAGATATTTCTGAGTCAAATAACATTGCTTCCGAACATCCCGAAATGGTCAATAAGTTTAATCGTCTTTTTGAAGAATCCCGTACCGAGAATGATCATTTCCCTTATGGTGGAATAAAAAAGGAAGAAAAATCTGCTTTTGACAAATAGTATCCCCATTTTCTAATACATCGACATATTTGATTTCTGTGACCAATTTTTGTACCAGACTTTGGGTTACTTTATACCGAAATCCTGAGCCTTCGGTAAGTAATATAGTCCGAATCAATCCACTTCCTGATAAGCAAAAGCCTAAATTCATTAGATGGAAAAAGGCTGAAAGGGTACAGAGATCTCCCGATCCGCCGATTTTCAATCATAATGACTCGATTGTACTATTCAATTTTCTGGGTAATTCCATAGAGTTTTACTCACCAACAGGAGAATATGTTAAAAAGACCTCCATTGATTTCCATCTTGAAACCTATTATGATTTGTTCATTTTCAAGAATCGTGGAATCGAAGTTTGTACCGGTTTATTCCGCAATATGGGCAAGTGTCAAAAACGGTATAAAATGACAAAACAGATATTAAGGTCAAAATCCGACTAAACATTAAAAAGAGATTATTTTGATGTTTGTTACATATTTAAACATTACTTTTAATGTTAGAATTCGAGTAAACATTAAAAATCAGATTAACTAATGTCAGAAATACTATATCCAATTAACCCTGACAGAAATGTTCCCTGGAATGACCTTCCCCCACTGCCAATTAAAAAGAAACTCTATCAAACAGTTGAAGTTTTGGAAAAGCTTGGAGATGCAAAAGCAGCTTTGGCAAGACTTCACGGTCGTAGTGTCGTAATTCCAAATCAGGGGCTATTGATTAATACAATAAGCTTACAGGAAGCAAAGATCTCCAGTGAGATTGAGAACATATTTACAACTGATGATGAGCTATATAAAGCATATAGCGATAAAAATATAGGAGCAACCGGAGCATCCAAAGAGGTATTAAGATATCGGGAAGCACTTTGGTCTGGCTATAACTATTTAAAAAATACCGGGCAATTTGATCAAGACTATTTTACACAGGTATTTCAGGAGATAAAGCAAACAAGGGATGGAATTCGTCCCGATTTTTTGAATACGACTATTAGACAAGGGGGCTCGGGGCCGAATGCAGGAAAGGTTATCTACACTCCTCCCAGAGGTGTAGCAATAATTAGAAATAAGCTGGACAATCTTGTAAACTTCTTGAATGATGATGAGCAGTATAGAATTGATCACTTACTGAAAATGGCTATTGCTCATTATCAGATTGAGGCGATACACCCTTTCCGTGATGGCAACGGCAGGACAGGACGTATTTTCAATATCCATTATTTGACGAACAAAGGACTTCTGGATGTTCCAATATTATTCCTCAGTCGATACATTTTAGATCATAAGGATGATTATTACTCTGGATTAATAGGTGTTTCTCAAAGAGGGAACTGGAAAAACTGGTTATTATTTATGTTGAGAGCCATTGAAAGCACCTCGAATATTACATTTCATAAGATCAATGAAATTGTATCAATAAAGGATTCAATTCTGGAATTTGTGAAGAAAGATGATCGAAGTTTTCGTAATCCGGAAGGATTGATAGAATTCTTATTTACTCAACCGCTTACCAAGGTAAAACACCTGGTTGATACTGGAATTTTTGCAGAAAATACAGCAAGAGATTATCTCAATAAATTGTGCGATATGCAAGTAATGGAGAAGAAAGAAATCGGAGGTCACCACTACTACCTGAATCTTGAATTATACCGAATACTCTCGGAGTAATCAGCCCGATTCGAATTCACATACCGTGTGCAACTATTGATATTCAATGACTAAGGCAAGCTAGTCAAAAGGAATATTTGAGACTCAAATTAGGCAAGATAGGATACTGATCAATCCTCTCATAACTAAGACGATTAATATAGAACATATTCTTGCGATTGTATACGTTGATTATTCCCAGTGTGCACTGTAGTTTTTGTTTATGGGAGAATTCGAATGTTTTATTCAGGCTGATATCCAATCGATGATACCATGGTAATCGCCCTTCATTTAAGTTCCCGAACCAGGCATTCAGATCTCCGTTTGCTGTGACATCCATGATGAAAGTACCGTTTATCATGCTGAAATCTTCATAAACCCCGTTTGTTTGAGTGAAGGGAAACCCTGAGCCCAGATTCCAACGGGCTTTGAAGTTCCAGTCTTTTCGTTTTCCAAATTGGTAACCTGTCAGTAAATTCAGGTTATGTCGACGATCATAATGGGGCAGGTATTTTATTCTTTCATCTTCTCGGAAAACATAGGCGAGTGAATAACCCATCCAGATGGAAAAATTGTCTTTGCTGTAATCTAGAAGAAAATCAAGGCCATAAGCCTGTCCCTCTTCGAGAAGAAAGAAGGATTTGGTGTATTCGGCAATGTGCCAGGTGAGATAAGAGTCGCGGTGAATCCGATTTCGGTTGTAACTGACCAGTTTGGTGAAGTCTTTGTAATAGCCCTCAATCGTTAGTTTGATATTTTTGGGAGTCAGAATACTCAAGCCCAGTACTCCATGCCAGGCCTGTTGAACTTTGTTGATTACCAGCTTTCCTTTGTAATAATCCTGAACCAGATCAGGACCAATATAAAAACCCTGAAATAGCGCAATGACATCCCGGTCAGAGGTGGCTGACATTAGATTCTGGGAGTACCATCCGGTGGCCAAGTTCAGACTGATGGATGGACTGATACTGTATTTGATTTTCAGTCTGGGTTCGGGTGAAAAAAAGGTTTGATCAGCATAGTATACAAGATGTAAACCAGGTTCGATGAGCCATTTGCCCAGTCTGGTTTTATTGGCTATATAGCTAACTACTTCAGTTGTATAGTATTCACGATCAACAGTTACGCCATCTATTCCTTGAAAAGAGTGATTAGTATTATACATATCCAAACTCAATCCGATATGCCACTCTGCAATTTCACCCATCCTGAATACTTTCATTGAATTTTCGAAACTAGAGAACCAGGTTACTCTCGGGCGCTCGTTAACTTCCACGAACTGCCCGCGATAATCTGAATAGTAGCTTGAGGCCTGATACAGCCATTGACTGGAGCTTGGAGAAGTAAGAAACCGTGCTCCTCCTGCGGTATTTGTCCAAGAAGATTGCATGGTTTCTCCAAACCAGGCCTGATCAGTTATCCTCATTCCCAAAATGTCAAGCTGGTCACCATAGATCCCCATGAAAGATACTTTTGCGAAGAGGTCATTGTACTTGTATGGAATTCCGTGTTTGCCCAAATGAGGATAGATTTTGTCATCGATTTGATCGATATATGATCTTTTATTTGATACAAGTAATGATATTGACCTTGGTTTTTCAGTAGTCATTTTCAATAGTGGAACATCTAATGTAAGGCCATAACCAAAATTCGACACATTCAGAGAGCCGGCCAGATTTCGTCGATTTCCCGGACGAGTACGAATATCAATTACACTTGAAAGTCGTCCTCCGTATCTTGCATCAAATCCGGCTGTATAAACATCCACCTGTGAGATTGTTTCAGTATCAAATACGGAAACAAATCCGATTGAATGGAAGGGATTCACAACGGTCATACCATCGATTTTTACCAAATTATGAATTGGTCCTCCACCCCGAACATAAAATTGTCCGCCCTGATCCCCGGTAAAAATAATTCCGGGAATAAGTTGCAGAAATTCTCCCAAATCAGGAGTGCCGGTTATGCTTGGAATTCTATTAATAGTTTTTGGGGTCAGTTTGTGCATAGAAACCGTATTGGTGGTTTCCCAAAGCTTCCTGGTTCCGGAAATAGTGGCTTCACCCAGCTCTATGGTGGCAGGTTCGAGTTGGATAAGTACCTGGGTGGATTCACCAAGCATGATATCCACGGTCAAACTTTTCTTTTTGTAAGCAACAAACCGTATTTCAACAGTTACTGATCCAACGGGTAGCCTTGAAAAAAGAAAGTATCCATTTTCATCGGTGGCAACTCCCCGGTACGTATCCTTTAGTATGATAGTTGCTGATGATATGGGCTGACCGTTGCTGGCATCCAGCACAAATCCCTTGAGTCTTCCCACCTGGGATTGTCCCATGAGGGTGACGAACATGAATATCAATAGTAGAAAACCTTTCTTATTCATGATGAAAAGTTTTAAAGAGGACCTGCATGTTAGCTGTGTCGGGGTCGATATAAGTGCCCTGATACATGTACTTTGAAAACTTCAGATTCTCTGTTGCAGGAGACTCCCATAGAGTATCAGCAAATGACCAGGTTGGTTCAATGTCACCGGTTTCAGAAAAATTACAGGCATAAAACAGTCCATATCCACCAATAATATTGCTGAAATATAATTTACGGTTATCAGAATGACGTTCAGCTAGTTGTATGTAGGTTCTGAGGCCGTGATCTGCCGCCAAAGCTTTGAAATTAAATCGGTAAAACCACCTGAACTTGACTTGTGGATCTTCCGGTATCACCCGGTTAAGAATATTGAATATATATTCAATAGGGAATGCTCTTATATAATCTTCAAATGCACCAGCACCAAATATAGCTTGACCCTCAAAAATCTGCTTTTGACAAATAGTATCCCCATTTTCTAATACATCGACATATTTGATTTCAGTGACCAGTTTTTGTACCAGATCGTGATACACTTTAAAATGAACATGGAAAGGTTCTTCTAAATTATTGAAATAGAATGTAGGTTCATACCATCCATATTTTCTTGGATATAAGAATCCGGGAGCCCATGCTGAAACCTTACCGGAGGAGGTAATTTCACCGCTTGCCAAATTGTGGATCTGAACCTGACAGGAAGAGAATTCTGGAATTGGATATTCCACCTCATGAATGATATTTTGTTCAGATGAAAAGTTACCTTCCTCTTTTGGATAAACTACCGGATGCATTTCTATTATGGTGGGGTTTTTGTCGTCTTCTAAAGAATAAATGATCAGGTTAACACGTATTGGATCAGCCGGAAGAAGCAATTTGGGGTCTTGAGCCAGTTCATACATATTGCCTTCTTCCTGGATAGCTCTGCGGATTCTGACCTTGTGGTGGCCTGATTGCATATCAACATAGCCCCAGACAAAAAGTGCAGGGGGAGCATCATCGTTCATGATGTCGGGCTCTGACTCGCAGGATAAAAGGCTGACAGACAAGAGTAAAAGAATAAATCTGATTATTTTCATAGCTTAATCTTTTACGCAACGGATTGAGTAGTAATCAAATGTAGCATCGTACCTAAACAGCCAAACCTCCGGGCTTTTCTCTGTGATTTGTAAAGTATACACCCGATTAGAGGTATATGAATAGGCTAAGGTTGTAAAATAGCCTTCCTCTCCCTGCTTATTGAATGTCCAGATTGTATCTATAACATTTCCAAATGGACCATATTTAAAGGCGTAATTTCCTTTCCCAGAGTATTGTGCGTTGAATCCAAGGTTGCCTCCGACCTGTACAGCTTCGCGGCTATTATTTTCAGGTAGGTTACTCACTAAATCATCCATTTCATGACTTGTTGGTACATGCCAGCCTTTGGGGCAAACACCTTTCCCTCTCTCGTTATAGTCATATACACGGTCGGTTAAATACAAACTACCATACTTATCGCACAGTCTTTCGTCTTCATTGTAGCATTTCTGGAGCATTGTAAGATTCATTTTTTTTGGAGGCCTGAAATCCAGGTTCTCCGACATCCACCAGTAATTCCCTATCTTGACTGTTCCATAAAGCTTGTTGTCTCTTTCATCTCTAACAAATCCGGTTGGGTTGGTGTGTGACGATACTATAATCTCGTGCGTGACAGTGTTTGTAAGTCCTTGCTCGTCTTTGACCTGCAGGGTGGGCTGGTAAGTTCCGGGAATGCTGTATTGATGATAATACTCCATTTCGAAGGCAAAGGGTGTATCCCAAATCCCATCTCCATCAAAATCCCATCTTTTTTCTAATTCAGAACCTGCATTGTGGTCATCCCTTGATCCCCATGCTGAGAAATAGAACTGTGTTTGGGTATTCCCGTAAGCAGTGGGCGTTTCAAAAAATGCAGTTGGAGGCCGGTTGCCTATAGAGACATAGAATTCCCTCGACAAACTGTTTTGTAATCCATTCTCATCAACAACAATTAGAATAACTTCCATTGGTCCGGGATACTGGAATATTCTTTTCATGACAGCACTATCAGGAGAAGCAAAAGAAAAGCCTGAGTTAGTAAATTTCCATGAGTACTTAAGAATTTGATCCGGATCATTGAAATGGAATGATTCTGAGGCATCAAACAAGAATGTGTCAACCACTGAACCTTCCAGAGGGTTAATTGTTATAATAGGCTTGATCATGGTGTCAGTGCGATGAACATCAATCCAATGCAATACATACTGGCTTCTGTTACTGGGGTCTTTGGCTTCCATTTTGATCTGGAATTTGCCAGTAGAAATAAAATGGAAGCTGGTTCTGACACTATCAAGGTATTCAGTGTCCCACGTACCATCATTATAGAAATCCCATCTGAACTGAAGAGTCTCGAGTGAATCTTCATCATCGTGAGTCAGGGATGCGTCAAAAATAAAGTCGGTCATGAAATGGCCCGTAATCGGAATTACCTTAAAGTCTGGCTTTGGACTTGAAAATCCTTTTTCAACGATAATTTCCAAACTGTCGGTTTGTATGTATCCTGATTTAGTCAGGAATTCGGCATGAATTGTATAAGTGCCTGGCACATAAAACCTGTGGTGAACTTCCAGGTCTTGTGAGAATGGGGTATCCCATACTGAGTCTGAATTCCAATCGAATCTGCAGTAAATTTTATCGTTTGAAGGTACGGGGTCTTCAGTAGTAGCCTTGAAGGAAAAGATATGAGTAGTCGTTTCAATTCGGCTATCTACCGATAGAACAATATCTGAATCAAATCGATCTATATTTTTTCTGCATCCACTAGTCAGGATAATGCAAAATAGGATCAATATTATTATTGCCCGTTTCATTTGACAAAAGTTATTCGTTCGTCAATCGATTTTCCAGCTTCTATTGTAAACCAGCCCATTGTCCACCGAATTCCCATTTGTCCGCCCGGATACCCATTCCAAA
>JAGLDP010000159.1 GCA_023145515.1 Bacteroidales bacterium | reverse complement strand
AGTTACAGATGAAGTTTTTAGAAGTTCCCAGTCTGTTGTTTTTGATGAAGCTGAGAACAGGATGCATGGCATCTGGGCAGTCAAATATGGCTATGATGGTTTGGCAAAGCGATATGGCTTCTGTTGCAGAACAAAACTTGCCAGATGAAGATTTAAGGATATTTCTTCAGCCTCAATGGCCATCCAGTGAGCCTGTCTTTGACAGTGGTGGTAAATGGGAAAACTCGCAGACGGGAAATGTGTCTGAATGGTCAGCATTGGCCTACAGTTTTGCCAAAGACTTGCGTGAGGAACTAAATGTTCCTGTGGGGATTATTGGTTCGTATTGGGGAGGGACATCGGCCGAAAGCTGGCTACCTCGTGAAGATCTTGCGGCAGATCCAATTACAAAAACAATTCTGGATGAGTATAATAGCGCACAGCAATCTTTGGAGTCAGCCTTGCCAATCATCGGTGTTCATCCATTTAATGTACCGGATCAGAGTCATGCCCCAGGATACTTGTATAATGGAATGATACATCCACACATTCAGTCTGCCATAAAAGGAGTAATATGGTATCAGGGAGAATCAAATACATTGAGGGCCGAACAGTATGAAACTTTGTTTCCAATGTTGATCCGCTCTTGGAGAGATGTATGGGATTTGCCTGAGATGAGCTTTTTCTTTGTTCAACTAGCGGGTTATGACGGACAGCAATCAGGAAACGAGATTGAATCAGCATGGCCGCATATACGAGAGGGGCAGCGCCTTACTCTAAACAAGTTAGACAATACAGGAATGGCAGTTGCATTGGATCTGGGTGACCCTACAAATATTCATCCTTTTCGTAAAAGAGAATTAGGAGAAAGATTAGTTCGTTTGGCTTTGCATGATGTTTACGGATATGAAAATGTTGTACGATGCGGACCCTTGTATGAATCAGTATTCTTTGACAGAAATAGAGCAACTATTAGTTTTACTGAGACTGATTTAGGACTTGAAATTCGCAATGGAGGAGAGCTTCAAGGTTTTATGATTGCCGGATCAGATAAACAATTCCTTCCTGCTTCAGCAGCTATTAATACAGAAGGGAAGAGCATTCGTGTTTGGTCAGATAAGATTAATAGCCCGGTTGCAGTACGCTATGCATGGGCAAATAATCCAATTGAAGCAAATCTGATGAATAATGCCGATTTACCTGCCTCCCCTTTTAGAACGGATGACTGGCCATTATATAATGATAAATAATTCTATTTAATTAACACTTTGTTAAATGATGAATGATTAATTAAATAATAGATAATCAGGATCTTACAGAAATGAAGCTACTAAACACAAGCCTATGAGAATCACTTAGTTACAAAGCTATAAAGAAGCATTGTTTAATAGAATATTACATTAATAAACACAAATACATTCTTACTATGAAGAATTTACTCGGCTTAGTTTTTATAGTTTTAGCTTCTCTTAATGTGAATGCGCAAAAAATACTACCTCTTTATCAAGGAGCTATTCCTAATAGCAAGCCATATGAAATGGAAGAAATAGAGATGGAGGATAATGGTCAATTTTTTGGATACCAAAAAACTTCTGAACCCACCTTAGCAGTATATTTACCCGATAAGAAAATAGCGACGGGTGTTGCCGTAATAATTTGTCCGGGAGGAGCTAATGAATTCTTGAGTTATAAACTTGAAGGAATCAAAATTGCTGAGGAATTTTTAAGCAGAGGTGTCGCTGCTTTCATTTTAAAATACCGACTACCAAGTGATTCAATCATTGTAGATAAAGCAATTGGGCCTTTGCAAGATGCTCAACAGGCAATTAAAGTAGTTCGGGAGCATGCAGATGAATGGAATATTAATTCGAGGAAAATTGGAATTATGGGATTCTCTGCCGGAGGGCATTTAGCTTCAACCGCAGGTACTCATTTCAAAAAATCATATATTCCAAATAACGAGAAAACAAGTCTGAGGCCAGATTTTATGATCCTGGTTTATCCGGTTATTAGCATGAAAGAGGGATTAACTCATATAGGATCCAGGGTAAATTTACTTGGAGAGTTTCCAGGATCAGAGAATATTTTACTTTTTTCAAATGAGCTGAATGTTGATAAAAATACACCACCAACCTGGCTGACACATACTGGAGATGATTCAATCGTTTCTGTTGAAAATAGTATTTGTTTTTATCAGGCATTGGTCATGAATAAAATTAAGGCAGAAATGCATCTTTACCCAAAGGGAAACCACGGATTTGTTCTGAATTTGCCAACTATAGAATGGATGGAGCCATTATTTAAATGGATGAAAACTTTAGATTAATTAAATAGCTACTACCGTTTTAGTAAAAATACATTTGGGAAATACATAATGCCATAACCGTATTACTTATTATACTGTCAGAGTTTGATTATTTAATTTGTATTTATTTAAAAAAATGATCTAATGAGAAAAAGTAAGCATATATTCGAACATCTATTTTTGCAGATTCTTATTCTGCTATTATTTTCTTTTTCCTTGCAAGGACAAGAATACCTGAAAATAAATCCTTCATTATTAGCCGGTAAATGGAATGCTCAATGGATCACTTATCCTGAAGGATCATTAAAGGAATATGGGGTATTTCATTTCAGGAGAACATTTGAGATACAAAATCAAACGGATGAATTTATCATTCATGTATCTGGTGATAACCGGTATCGTTTATTTGTAAATGGAACGGAAGTTTGTAAGGGTCCGGCTCGTGGAGACCTTGCAAATTGGCGTTTCGAAACTGTAGATATTTCGGAATATTTAAAGACGGGAGAAAATGTTCTTTCAGCAGTAGTATGGAATTTTGGAGATTTTATGCCTTTGGCACAAGTTTCTAATAAAACTGCTTTTATTGTACAAGCTAATAGCAGTATAGAGGGAGCAGTAAATACAGGTATTAATTGGAAGATCTATAAAAATGAGGCTTATACTCCACCTACCAAAGCTTCCTCTCGTACGGTGGTAGGAGTTGGAAACGAAGTGGACGGATCTTGTTATCCATATGGTTGGGAATTAATCGATTTTGACGATGATGAGTGGAGGACTCCAAAAATTTTGGGTAATGGAATACCTAATGGAAAATTTACTTTCTGGGATTGGAATCTTGTTCCCCGAAATATACCCTTCATGGAATACAAGTTTCAACGTCTTGAGGAAATGGAAAGGTCAGAAAATATTCAGATTGATAAATCCTTTTTGGAAGGTAAGTCACCACTGACTATAGCTCCGAATAAAAAAGTGAAAATTCTCTTTGATCAAACTTTTCTTACCACAGCTTATCCGGAAATACTGGTTAGTGGCGGCAAAGGTTCCACGATAGAAATTAGTTATGCCGAGGCATTGGTTGATAAAAATGGCACTAAAGGCAATCGCAATCTGATTGAAGGCAAAACGATGTTGACCTATTATTCAGACAAATTCATGCCGGATGGTGGAGAAGACAGACGTTTTCAACCCCTTTGGTTCAGAACTTATCGCTATCTGGAACTAGCAGTGGAGACCCGGGATGAACCTTTAATCATCGAAGACCTGTACGGGTATTTTACCGCCTATCCATTTGAAGAGAAGGCATATTTTAGAAGTAGTGATCCTGCATTGCAAGCTATCTGGGACGTAGGCTGGCGGACAGCTCGTTTATGTGCAGGAGAAACTTATTTTGATTGTCCCTATTATGAGCAGTTGCAATACGTAGGAGATACCAGAATACAGGCATTGATTTCACTCTATGTGGCCAACGACGACAAATTGATGCGGAATGCAATTGACCAGTTTCACAATTCACTTTTACCAATAGGCCTTACTCAAAGTCGATTTCCCTGCTCTGAGCCACAGGTAATACCTACATTCTCATTGATATGGATAGAGATGATCCATGATTATTGGATGCATAGGGATGATCCGGTATTTGTAAAGAAGTACCTGAATGGGATTCGAAATGTCTTGTACTGGTACGGACAACAGATTAATGATAAGGGTATGCTGGGAGCCATGGACTGGTGGAACTTTGTGGATTGGTCGTTTGGACCATGGGATAGCCAGAAACCTGTTGGGGGGACTCCCCCTGGAGCCATTGAAGGGAATTCATCGATTATCACCTTGCAGTATGCGCATGCCCTTCAAGTGGCTTCAGAGTTATTTGAGGCATTTGGAGATCAGCATCAGGCCCTGGAATACAGACAACTTTCCCAATCTGTAATGAGTAGTACTTACAAACTATGTTGGAGTAATGAGAAAGGATTACTTGCTGATACACCGGAAAAGTTTTCTTATAGTCAGCATGCAAATGTCCTGGCCATACTAACAGGCATGTTTGAAGACCAGGAAAGTGCAGATATATTTGGCCGGATACTGACTGATGAAGACTTAATTCAGACCACCCTCTATTTCAAGTTTTATCTGATCCAGGCCATGAAAGAGGCAGGGTTGGCTGATACCTATCTCAGCATGCTTGAACCATGGAAAGAGATGATTGATATGGGTCTTACCACTTTTGCTGAGACTCCCGAACCCACAAGATCAGACTGTCATGCCTGGAGTGCAAGCCCAAATTATCATTTCCTTTCTGTTGTAAGTGGTATTGAGCCCGCATCTCCCGGATTTAAAACAGTAAAAATTGAACCTCACCCTGGACCATTGAATTATTTAGAATGTAAAATTATGCATCCCAGGGGAGAGATCCTTATGGAGCTAAAAAGGAGAGGGAAAGAGGGCATCACAGGAGAGATTATTATACCTGAAGGTTTACCTGGAAAGTTTGCCTGGAGAGGCCAGGAAATTATTTTGAATTCCGGGAGCAATAAAATAAATCTTTAATTGAAAAAGAGCAGTGATCAGATTTATTCCGATCACTGCTCTCAAAATGAGAAAATTTACTCTATACTATGTCTCTGGTGAAGAGAGAATAGTCATTTCTATCTTATTCCTTGATAATCTTAGAAGAATAAGTTCCACCATCTGCAAATTTTACTTTAAGCAGATAGACACCTTTTGAGAGATCAGAGACATCAATATCCCTTCCATCCTGAGAGGTCATGTCAACTACCTTATGAAGAGCGCCGGTCACACTGTAAATTCTGAGGCTGCTTAGTTCATCCACGCTCTTAACAGTAATAAAGTCCTGAACTGGATTCGGATATACAGAGAACGCAATGGTATTCCTGTTCTCCTTCACACCTACTTTCAGATATTGATCCTCGTTCAGAGAGAGAATGTGTTCGGCAATGGCATCTTGATGAACCAGCCACGAAGCCTTGGCATCGGGGAACCAGTTTAAGTCACCCAGTGGCAATCCAGCTGTAGAAGCTGTCAGAAGGGTAGGATTTGTGTAAGAACCATCAAAACG
>JAGLDP010000158.1 GCA_023145515.1 Bacteroidales bacterium | reverse complement strand
CCGCCAGAACTGGAGAACTGCAAATCAATATGCTCAGCTCCTAAACTCACTTTTTGGTCGGCCAGTAACACCAAATATCCTTCAGGTGGTATACTGGTTATCTTTGGATCATTCGCAGGAATCCGCCATTTATCAGGATTCAAAAGATTATCAGTTATATAAAGTCCACCAATATCTACAATTCGATCATTGGGATTATAGATTTCTACCCAATCAGGAGACTTGCCAGTTTCAGTTAACAAAGCCCCGGCATTTGAAGGCATAACTTCATTTATAAACAGTGGTAGTGGCTGCGACAATGAATTAAAAACAGCAGTAACTTTTGTTCTGCCATCAAAGGTATTGTTTAACACAAGATCCTGAACTATAGTAGATGTGCCTGAAGAACTTCCAACAATACCGGTAAGACTAAGATCAAAACTTAGATCTGAGCTTGATGCACTCACTTAGTGCACTTCAACAACCAGTGTATTGACGCCGGCTACCAGATAACTTGAGGGTATGTTAAAACTCAAATATTTATCTTCATCAGATGCATCAACCCCGGTTGTAGCAGTAGAATTAAAACTTGTTCCATTACCCATGTTAGATCTGATCACTTCTTGACCGTTCAGAAAAACAACGGCACCATCATCTCTTAACAGATGAATAATAATATCTTTCCAGATAGCTTTAGATTCAATCTCAAACTTATGTCTGAATAGATAACTAATATATTTATTTGAAGCGTCAGGTCCGTAATTAATCACTGTTTGAGCACTCGCATGATTATACCCAAGAATCCCAGGTCCGGATTTCCATCCTGAATCATCAAAATCTTTACTCACCCATGTAGAATTTGGATATTGGCCTGTATCCAAATATTTCCAGCTTGAACTCTTTGGCGCTAATTGCACTTCATTACCTTCCTCATAAAATCCGGTATTCAATACCCAGTTTTGAAAGTCAGAATCAATATTTCCAACAGGCTGTAGGCTAAGTGGCTGATCTGCAAATACAGTCATTATTGCAGCTTGCTCAAACCCTCTATCTTCGTTAACCCAGATTTTACCACTCCCCGGAGGATCGATGTCCAATACCAGTTCAAAAGGAGTACCATACCCAAAATACTGAGACACAAAGGAGTTTAGGAAGCTAGCCCTACTGCTGGAAAATTGTCTGAATCCTTCAACGTTAACTACCCAGTCTTCATAAGAATCTAAATCAGGTGTTTCGATATAAAAATCATCAGTAGCAAAAGTCCATCCATGGTGACCTCTCCAACGATCTATGTGTCGCCCAATTTCTGGTTCAATAACAGTCTGAAGACTATCGATTATACTAATCAATCTATCCTTACTGAATGTAGTTGATATATGGAACTGATATGTATTGAGAAAGAGATTTCTAAATCCCTCATTATCCATAAGACCTCGAAATAGATCAGTTGCCCCTTCGTAAGGAGGATTAGGATCTGTTGCCCAATTAAGGGTATTTAATCCAAATTGTTGATAAGCGAGATCAGTATCAAAAAGAATCCATCGCCACTTACCAAATTCAGTTCGGGTTTTCCAGTATTTTATATTACCGGCCGGCCAATCGTGATTAGCATAAAAAATCTGAGCAATATAATAATTGATGTACTCCTGGATATCAATTCTGGATTCGGCAAATTTGTAATTTGCATCATTTGACATCGCATTATTGTTCACAAAAGATAAAAGCTCATTATAATCAGACCGATCGCCTTCACGAACGTCATTAATTTGCGAGAGGAAATCCAGGTTATCCTTGTCAAAACCATGATTCTCTTCAATATAATCATCTCCAACCTTCTCGCGTATATTGTGAATACCCCAGTACTCTCCATTCAAAAAAAGAATTGCTGGACGGTAAGCATTATAATCAATATCCATTTGGCCTGACACAATAGTAGCCATCATTCCATCAGCAAACATAGTTTTCGCCCAATCATTCCCTGAACTCCGAAGAACAATATCATTATAAGAAGAAATATCTTTGTCCTTGAAAAACTTATACGAGAACTTCGATTTTCCATAATCACTTCTTGCAATTATCCTCAAAGACTTCTGACTGGCAGTACGAGTTAAAGCCCCTGTAATTTTCAGTCCTGCAGCCTGAGCAATTTTTTGTTTCCTGTTAGCTTCCCAAAACTCAACAAAACAAGGTTTTTCCCAATCCTGCCAAAAATTACCGTGCCCCCATCCCCATACATAATCAGAGCCTTCAACATAAATTCCAGAGTTATCATCCCAAAGATTATCAGGATCTGTTACGATACTAAACACTGGCAAAGTAGTAGGTTCATCAATAAAATATGTTTTGGTAATGACCGGAGATGGGAGGTAGCCAACATGTAATTGGATAGCTCTAACAACACCAGTATTGTTTAGCTTAATTGGATTAGAATACTGAGCTGAAGACTGGGTTGGAAAGGAGCCATCAAGAGTGAAGTAAATACTAGCATCTTCTGACTGAGCAGTAAGTTCAAGTGTTTGTTTTCCATCATAAAACCCTGAGCGCATTGAGAATACAGGAGGAGCAGCCACTAATTCAGTTGATCCACTTGAGTTGGAAGTACCCGGACTTGGTTTACTGAAGTAAGCCCATTCTGCACCGCCATCATTTAATCTGCCAAAGGATACATCTTCGATTTGTTCAATAAACCTGATTGAATCCAAAACTGTCAACCCTTTATCAGAAAGAATAATGATCTCGCCTCCTTTACTCAGTCTGAAATTCGTATGATAACCAGCATCATCATTATCTGCCCAAATCAAAAGAAAACCATGTCCTGAAATTTTTGATCCTTGAGGGAAAATCCATTTCCCCAAATTATCAACATCATCACTTAAGCTATATCCTGTCAAGCTAACTGATGAGCTCCCAGTGTTATAGAGTTCAATCCAATCACCATAGTTTCCCTTATCAGGATCTGCGATAGTATTAAGATTATCAGCCATAATCTCATTTACCCTGATCTGGCCAGACGCTTCATTTACTGTCATGCTTAAAAGCAAAACCAGTAAACAAAAAAATAATCTCTCATGTATTATTGCATACCGCATAGAAAACTCAATATAGCTTCAACACCAACAAAATTTATGCAAAATAATGAAATATACTATTCTGGCTATCGGACTATCATAAATCTTTCAACCATTTGATGTTTATTAGTCTGTATCCTTACGCTGTAAAAACCCTTATTGAAAGAGCTCAAGTTAATCTGTCTGTCAAATACACCATTCTCTATTTCCATGCTGTTCCAATCATGATAATCCCAATGTTGCATAATCCTCCCTGAAAAATCGATAAGATCAACACTCACAAGGTCATACGAGCATGAAGTGAGAACTATATGAAGTGTAGCATCTACAGGATTCGGATATAGAAACAAACTTGGCTTAACAGCAAAGGCATCATCTTCAAATCCTGTAGAATTATTGGATGCTCCCGGCGTTGAAGAGCTAAAATAAGTCCAGGCTTCAGAGCCATCTGAAACTCTTCCAAAAGAAATGTTAGCAGATTGAGCAGAATATTCCAGATAGTCCAGAATATGGAACTCATTCTGAAATTTTTGTGCCACGCCAATAATCTCCCCATCACCTGCCAACTGGAAATTCGTATGCAAGACGCCCCACTCCGGATGGGAGGAAGGAATTACTATCAAGAATCCGCCAGGAGGAATGGTTGTTTTTGAAATATCACTAAGCGGAATTTGCCATTTATCAGGAACATCTTTATTATCAGTAAAATACAAACCAGCAATATTAATCACATCATTCCCTTTGTTATAAATCTCTATCCAATCATCATACATATTATTCTCATTCAAATAGCTATTGGTATTCCTCGCCATAAACTCATTTATCACGAGTGTTTCAATAAGCTTACTTCCATAATCTGTATTGCTTGAGCCTGGAGTGGGCATAGAAAATTTCTGCCAGGACTCAGAGCCATCAGGGAATCTACCAAAAGAAACATTTTCTGTTTGCTGCTCATATTCGATTTGGTCCAAAGTGACATAATGGCCGCCAACAGTTTGCCCAATACTGATCTCTCCACCAGCGCTTGGTAAAGTAAAAGGCATATGCGTAAAATCTCCAGAACTATTTGCACTGGCCCACAAGACTTTATAAGCTCCTGCCAATATGGTGGATTCATCAAAATCTGTTGCATTTATTTGGTACACTTGTCTGTCACCAAAATCATTGGAAACGAAGAGTTCATGAAGGTTTTGCGGCCTATTTGAAGCATTAAAAACTTCAATCCAATCTGGGTCATCCCCAAAATCATCATAGGTATAACCATCATTTCTGGCCATAAATTCATTTATAAGCAAATTAACCAATGGCGTACGTGCATTAGGCAATCCTGGTGTACCTCCGTAATTCGGACTCATTCGCCAATTTTCTGATATATCATAAGATGATTGCTCAGAAACAATTTCTAAAGGATAATTATGAAATTGTGAGGAACCTGGCCAGGGAGAAGAATTCGAATAACTTAGCTCCATTACTGAAGTACCAGAAGGGCTACGAACTTCCAAGGTTTCACCAAAATTGCTTAATGATCCTCCTTCCCATTCAAAAATAGCTGCAGCAGTAGAAGGAAAATTATTTTTATCAGCAACGATAAGAACATGTCTACCTGGAACGATATATGTATCACTCGGGAATTCAAATTGAATTCCAGATGAAAAGTAAAATCCTGAAATATTCAACACTTCATCGGTAACATTTTTTAATTCCAAAAATTCCAAATCATTATTTTCCACTCCATTGATGTGTGGATTATAAGACAATTCAGTAGGGATCATCCAATCAGCCTTTGGAACGATAAATGGCCTTGCCCCAATATCCTTTCTTGAACCATCAATATCTGTTCCGCTTGTTGGATCACCTGCATTTATTGCCGGAGAATTTGCTGAAAGAGTAAAATCCCATAAATGCGGATTGGAGAATTTAGGATCACTGAAGATATTGCCGGTTCCACTTACATCTTCAGTATCAATAATAGAATACTTTATTGAAGCAGATCCAGCCCCTGAGTTCGAATATCCATCGCTAGTAGATGCCGAGATAATAGTATTAACTATTTCGCCGAATGCACCCGAGGCCACTTGCAGTCCATTTCGATTATTATACAATGTAAGATTTTCCATTCTAGCATTTGAACCAGCCTTTATAACTACCCCATCATCACAATCCACAATAATGCAATAATCAGCCTCAACCACAGCATTCAAACTTATTGAAAATCCTTTGTCTTTTGCTTCTGAAATAAACGTATTAGACACCTTGACATCACAATACTCATTGAAATCAATTCCCTCATCACCAGTAGAATGGATAAAGCTACTCTGAACCAAAGAAACTCCTGGATTACTTGATTTTTTATTCCAAAAATATATCCCATCATTATCATTATCAGAGGTACCAGATTCATCGGGTAAGAATAATACGTATGATCCCTTTACAAGCGTATTACTGTACCGGAATTCAAGTCCGGTGTCACAATGAGAAATCAGACAGTCTTCAATTGTTACAATTGACTCAGAAGCAGCAATCCCTTTACCCTCATTGTCAATGATATAGCAATGATCAAGGTTCATTTCAGTATTTTCAGCAAGAATAACTGGCTGACTATCAGAGTGACCAAATATTCTACTATTATCACCACCACCATCAGAAAAGATCCCAAAAGACATTTTGGATTGACTACTGCCTGCAAGGAATTCAATCCCTCCCCAACCATCACCTCTTTGTCGTGAAATAAAAAGCACAGGATCATCCAATATGCCCTGTACATCTAATGTGCCATAAACAATCAAATTAACATTCTTATCAAGATATACTCTGGTGCCATGACCGATTATCAATGAACGCCCATTGCCTATAGTGAAATTACTAGTAACCCGATAAACATTGTCACTACTCCAATACTGATCAGAGCTCATATTCCCAGCAACATCAATCATTCCACCTGATTGTTGAATAACAATATCTTTACCTCCTGAATAGCCAGGAATGCTTATGCGAGCCCCACCACTTCCGTTTATCACTGACACTATTGATCCAACTCCATGAACAACTGAAACTCTGGTTTTATCAAGACTGCCATTTGATATTTCAAGATTAAAACTACCAGTCACAGAAGTTTCAATCTCATTATTTGGGGAAATAAATTGCACAATAATTGGAATAGATTTTCCAGTGACAACATCACTCTGACAAATAATCCTGATTTCATCTTGAGCCAAT
Source organism: Bacteroidales bacterium (assembly GCA_023145515.1). Taxonomy (GTDB): domain Bacteria; phylum Bacteroidota; class Bacteroidia; order Bacteroidales; family UBA12481; genus JABHCC01. The sequence goes on along the minus strand of JAGLDP010000158.1, from coordinate 1,812 downwards.
ACGCTTCCCCAACTACTAATACAAAATAGCAAAGCAAGTATTATTTTTTGTGCATTCATTTAGTAATATAAGGTGCAATTCGCAAATCAACATTGTTTTCCTACCTCAACTCTTTCAATGGTGTAAAGTTAAAAGCCTTTATAACTACTTCTATATCCTTCTTCTTCATTGGTCCACTAGGCTCATTCAGCCAGAGATTAATTCGCACTTGAGTTCTTTTGGGATTAGGGATCATTGATTTTGTGTAAATCCAGCTTTTCATCTCCGGATAATCACCGATATTGATATAATGTCCATGAAAACTATGGAAATACACTGCATCCTGCATCCATAAGAATTCATGCGTACTGAAACCGCCTTGTTGTGACATTCTGAAGCGGTACATATTTCCGGGAATTGAATATGGTTGAACAACGTATTGTGCATTTGGAGAAGCGGGATTACCCCATCTCGATATTTCAATATCGATTTCATTATTATGTTTACCACCATGTGTTCTCCAGGTGAATAAGCCAAGAACAGCATTTGGATCAAGCTTATCTACAGGTGACGATAATTGGAAGGAGTATTTACCATACCCAAGTGCTTCAGCACAAATAACTTCAGAGCAAATCCAATTACCATTTACACGCCGGATAGTCATATGCAATTGTCCTTGTTCATCAACCCACACTGATTTTCGATTGGCTGAAAAGAAGTTTGGGCCTGGTCCTTGTTTATGACTTGCACCTTTAATATCCCAGGTTAATCCCGACCAATAAATGCTAGTTTGATCAGAAGTCTCAATAACCGGCTGCATAGTTTTACAGCCCGAAGCCATCAAAATCACAATAATAAAGACATATCCAGAAAGAGTAATCTTATTCAGAATTTCACTCATTAGCTTTGAGCTCTTTGTAGTAAGTCCGTAAAATCTTTCTCATCATAGGACGATAATACTTATAGAAAAACTTCGTCCTCTTTAAAAGAATCTGGTCATAAAACAAGAAATCAACTGCCCCGGAACCAGCAAAATAGGCTGTTCTGCTCATAATAGGATTATCAGAAAAATCAGCTCCAAAATAGTAGTATGGCGACGGACCGGTAGATTCCATCATTGCAGGAAACTTATGAGGAATACCATTAGCTTTCAAGATGCTATCTCCAAACTCATTAGGCTCAATTATAAAGCTTGATATTATTAAATTACTATCATTCAAGGGTAACGAAATATCAAACCAGAATGGATAATGAATCTTTTTCGGCAACTTATACTTTTTCCTGCCAAATTTACTGGTATGAATGTATGGAATTTCAACATTCAGATGTGTTTTCTCTTCCAGAATTTCAATTCTATCATCTTCATAGGCAAACACAATGCCGGCTTCTGTGAATGGCCATCTACCCCCATGCTGCTGTTTGTAATTATCAATCACCCACCTGGGTAGTTCTTTATTTATAAGAGTATCAAGTGGATCAAAATACCTTCCTACCCATCCAGACCATCGTATATTTAACAAATCACCTGCTTCTTTCCGAATGCCAGCACTTGTTGGATGATGATAATAATTAAACTCAGCCAGAATTAATTTTTGTTGGGCTTTCATTTTCTTAAGAAGATGCAAGTCATTTTTCTGCATTCCTCCATAGATCTTTGGAGAACGTTCTTTCCAAAGAGTTGTATCCTCATACCACTCATTTCTATACATCCCATACATATCCGTATAAAAAACCATATCCTTTTGATATGCAATAGAATCAACCTGTTGAAGACTAAATGAATCAAGGTCAACAACAAAGTAGGATTGGCTCCTTTCTATAGGAAAAAAGCCT
>JAGLDP010000157.1 GCA_023145515.1 Bacteroidales bacterium | reverse complement strand
GCATCTACATTTGGCCAAGGATTTTTAATTTTTCCAATAGAGCCTAAAATAGGAGGAACAACTTCATAGATTCTTGAAACCACTTTAAAAAGAGGAGATTCAGGCATATATTTAAGCGCAAATTCTCTCTGAGCAGTATATCTAGGATCAGTTTTCCGTAACACTGCATGTCCGTAACCTGGCACTACTCTTCCATCATTCAGAGTCTTTTTAACATAATCTGCAATCATTTCCTTGCTTGGGTCTTCAGTTCCAAGCTCCTCCATCATATCATAAATCCACTTGATAACCTCTTGATTTGCAAGACCATGAAGAGGGCCTGCTAAGCCAAGCATTCCGGCTGCATAGGCTTGGTAAGGAGTACTTAAAGCAGATCCAACAAGGTGAGTCGTATGAGCAGAAACATTACCTCCCTCATGGTCGGCATGAATTAACATATACATACGGAATAATCGCTTTACTTCATCGCTATCATAACCCATCATGTGTGCAAGATTTCCTGCCCAGTCTAGACTGGCATCAGGCTCAATATGAATGCCTTTATGATATGTTCTTCGATAGATATACGCAGCAATTCTTGGAAGACGAGCCAACAGATCCATTACACCTTCGTAAGTTGAATCCCAGAACTCTTTTTTATTCACACCTGATTCGTAGGCTTGCTTGAATTTAGAGCTTTTAGACATTGCCACAATCCCAGTCACATATTGGGTCATTGGGTGAGCATCTAATGGCAGGGCATCAATAACATCAAAGACATGTTTTGGGACATGTGCTCTTTTCTGCCATTCGTCCTGAATGTACTTAACGTCTTCATTGGTTGGGAGTTCATCCATCAGCATCAGGTAAAACAGGCCTTCTGGCAAAGGTTCTCCGCCGGGTCTGGCCTTAGGTAGAAGCTTTTGCAAATCAGGAATAGTGTATCCTCTGAAACGGATACCCTCTTCCGGATCCAATTTGGATGTACAAGTAAGAAGGCTTGGGATTCCTTTCATTCCAGTAAGAACGTGCCCAATTGTCACTTCTCCAACCTTTACATCTGAATGTTCGCGTTTGAGTTTTTTAATAACCTCTGCCTTTGGCAGGGCTTTTTCAATAAATTTTTGTTTTATAGGTTCCATAATAAATATGTTTTTAAGTCATTTTTCTTTTGAAAGTCTGCTCCAGAGCATCTAAAAAGCCTTCAGTAGTCAGGTAGTGCTCTGTCTTAAGATCCGCGCCATGAATAATCAAAGCAAGATCTTTTGTCATCAAACCACTCTCAACTGTATCAACACAAGCCTCTTCAAGCTTTGTTGCAAAATCAATCAAGTCTTGATTCTTATCTAGTTTGCCTCTGAAAGCTAAACCTCTTGTCCATGCATATATTGAAGCTATCGGGTTGGTTGACGTAGGTTTTCCAAGCTGATGCTGGCGGAAATGTCGTGTTACAGTACCATGAGCCGCTTCAGCCTCCATAGTTTCACCATCAGGAGTAACCAGAACAGAAGTCATTAGTCCTAAAGAACCAAAGCCCTGAGCAACAGTGTCAGATTGTACATCTCCATCATAGTTTTTGCAAGCCCATACATATCCACCTTCCCATTTCATAGCTGCAGCAACCATGTCATCGATCAGGCGATGTTCATATATAATGCCTTGCTTCTCAAATTCATCCTTGTAGTGCTCCTCGTAAACTTCCTGGAAAATATCCTTAAACCTACCATCGTATTGTTTAAGAATTGTGTTTTTAGTAGATAGATATAAAGGCCACTTTTTTGTTAAGGCCATATTAAAACAGCTATGAGCAAAACCGAATATAGATTTATCGGTATTGTACATTGCAAGCGCAACACCATCTCCTTCAAAGTTATATACCTCATAGCTTTGATTTTCGCCATCCTCACTTTCAAAAGAAATAGTCAATTTTCCTTTCCCCTTAACCGTGAAGTCGGTTGCCTTGTATTGGTCGCCAAATGCATGTCGACCAATGCAAATAGGTTTTTCCCAACCTGGAACTAATCGGGGCACATTGCTCAATAATATTGGCTCTCTAAAAACAGTTCCGTCCAATATATTTCGTATTGTACCATTTGGTGATCTCCACATTTTTTTGAGACCAAATTCCTCAACCCGAGCTTCATCAGGCGTGATGGTGGCACACTTAATACCCACTCCCAAGCGCTTTATCGCTTCGGCAGCATCAATAGTTACCTGGTCATTTGTAGCATCTCTGTGCTCAATTCCCAGGTCAAAATATTCGATATCAACATCCACATAAGGAAGAATTAATCGATCTTTTATCATCTGCCAGATAATTCTGGTCATTTCATCTCCGTCCATTTCAACGACGGGATTTAGTACTTTAATCTTGTTCATTCTTTACTTTTGGCTAGTGTTGTAAAATTAACAAAATATTTAGATACGTACATACATCATTATGTTGTTTGTGTCTTAATCATATTTAATGCTGATCCAGCTCTAAACCAAGTAATCTGATTATCATTATATGTATGATTGACCCTGATTTCTTCTGTCTGCTTGTTTGAGTGCTTAAGTCTGATAGATAACTGTACTCCTGAAGAAAAATCTTCGAGACCAATAATATCAAACAGATCATCCTCTTGTATCTTATTATAATCTTCTTTATTTACAAAGGTTAAGGCCAGTACTCCCTGTTTCTTAAGATTTGTCTCATGTATTCTGGCAAATGATTTAACCAGCACTACCTTAACTCCAAGGTGACGAGGCTCCATAGCAGCATGCTCTCTGGATGAACCTTCACCATAATTTTCATCACCAACAACAATGGAGCTAATGCCCTGAACTTTATAGGCTCTGGCAGTATCAGGAACAGTTCCAAAGTCGCCGCTCTTAGTGTTTTTCACCTTGTTGATATCCTGGCTAAAAGCATTTGTAGCACCAATCAAAAGATTATTTGAGATATTATCTAAATGTCCTCTGAATTTTAGCCAAGGACCAGCCATGGAAATGTGATCAGTTGTACATTTGCCATGAGCCTTTATCAGTAATCTGAGATTCATGATGTCATGACCATCCCAGGATGAAAAAGGATTTAAAAGTTGTAATCTGTCTGAATCTGGAGAAACCTTAACTTGTACAGAAGAACCATCTGTGGCAGGAGCTTGAAACCCGTTATCATCAACATCAAATCCCTTAATAGGCAACTCTAGTCCTTGGGGTGGATCCAATTTTACTGACTCACCATTCTCATTAATTAAAGAATCTGTAATAGGATTAAAACTCAACTTTCCGGCGATTGATAAGGCCGTTACTATTTCTGGAGAAGCTACGAAGGAATGCGTATTAGGATTGCCATCATTCCTCTTTGCAAAGTTTCTGTTGAAGGAAGTAATAATAGAGTTTTTCTCTTTCTTGTCAGCCCCATGTCTGGCCCATTGTCCGATGCATGGTCCGCAAGCATTAGCAAGCACAACTCCACCAATTTTCTCGAAGGTATCCAGAAAGCCATCTCTTGCAACAGTAAATCTGACTTGTTCTGAGCCCGGAGTGATTGTATATTCTGATCCTACCTTTAAACTCTTTTCTGATGCTTGACTGGCAACTGAAGCAGCGCGACTGATATCTTCATAAGATGAGTTTGTGCAAGAACCAATCAAACCAACATCCAGCTTATCCGGGTATCCGTTTTCCTTTACTGCCTTAGCAAACTCTGAAATTGGCCATGCTTTATCAGGAGTGAAAGGGCCATTAATATGTGGTTCTAATTCACTTAAATTAATCTCAATAACCTGATCGAAATATTTTTCAGGATTTTGATATACTTCAGGATCACCTGTTAGATCAGCTTTAATCTCATTTGCAAGGTCAGCAATTTCAGTACGACCGGTTTTTTTGAGATAGTTGGCCATTTTTTCATCATAACCAAACAATGATGTAGTAGCACCAATCTCAGCACCCATATTACAGATAGTGCCTTTTCCAGTAGCAGAAATAGACTCAGCTCCTTCACCAAAATATTCTACAATTAGGCCTGTGCCACCTTTAGCCGTAAGAACTCCGGCAACTTTTAAAATAACATCTTTAGCTGATGCCCAGCCTGATAATTTACCAATAAGCTTAATGCCAATTAACTTTGGAAATTTTAGTTCCCACGACATGCCTGCCATAACGTCAACCGCATCAGCTCCTCCAACTCCAATAGCTACCATCCCCATACCACCAGCGTTTACAGTATGTGAGTCTGTTCCAATCATCATTCCACCAGGGA
>JAGLDP010000156.1 GCA_023145515.1 Bacteroidales bacterium | reverse complement strand
TAATGGACAACTTTGGTTTAACTGAGATTCAGGCTCGTGCAATTCTTGATCTGCGTCTTCAGAAACTAACAGGACTTGAGAGAGAAAAAATTCGGGCAGAGCATGAGGAGTTGATGAAGTTGATTGCTTATTTGAAAGAGTTGTTAGAGAACAAAGACTTACGAATGGGTATCATCACAGAAGAACTTGTTGAAATAAAGGATAAATATGGTGATGATCGCCGCACAGAAATAATCTATGCATCTGAGGATTTTAATCCAGAAGATTTTTATGCAGATGATGAAATGGTTATTACCATTTCACACATGGGATATATCAAAAGAACGCCTCTTACTGAATTCCGTACTCAAGCCAGAGGTGGGGTAGGAGCTCGTGCCAGTACTACAAGGGATGAAGACTTTATTGAACACATGTTTGTTGCTACCATGCATAATCATATGTTGTTCTTTACTGAAATGGGACGATGTTTCTGGCTGAAAGTATATCAAATTCCTGAAGGAGCTAAGACCACCAAGGGTAGGGCAATCCAAAATCTCCTGAACATTGGACAAGATGATAAAGTTAAGGCCTATATCAATGTTAAGAATTTGAATGACGATGAATACATCAATAATAACTACATAATTCTTGCTACTAAGAAGGGGATTATTAAAAAGACTCTACTCGAAGCATATTCCAGACCACGTGTAAATGGAGTTAATGCCATAACAATTAAAGATGGCGATCAATTGCTTAATGCTGTGCTTACTGGTGGAAACCATGAAATCCTAATCGCCTCTCGTCAGGGAAAAGCCATTCGCTTTCATGAAAGTATCGTTCGTGCAATCGGTAGAACTGCTGCTGGCGTCAGAGGTATTCGTCTTGCAGATGATAATGATGTTGTGATTGGTATGGTTTGTGTTGAAAATGAGCAAGAAGATATTCTTGTAATTTCTGAAAATGGATACGGAAAGCGCTCTAGCATAGATGGTTATAGGGTGACTAATAGAGGGGGGAAGGGCGTTAAAACATTGAATATTACCGATAAAACGGGCTTGCTTATTGGTCTTTTAAATGTAACTGATGATGATGATCTCATGATTATTAACCGATCAGGCATTACTATACGACTAGCTGTCAGCTCATTGCGAACTATGGGTAGAGCAACACAGGGGGTGCGATTAATTAGTCTTAGAGAAGGAGATGCAATTGCTTCCATAGAAAATGTGGCTATTAGTGGCGAAGATGATGAAGAAAATTCACAGATGCCGCAAATAAGTTCGTAAAGGATTTGAATGAGTTTTATTAAAGTACTATTTTTGCATATAACGAAAAACAAACAAAATTCTTAATTATGAAGAGAATTGCAATAGCATTAACCTTAATTCTTGCTTTTTCTGCGTCATACGGACAAAGCAACAAAGTTGTCAGTGCCTGGAACTATATGAAGCCAGAGTATAATGAGTTAGATAAAGCTAAAGTAGCAATTGATCTTGCTGCTCAGCATCCAAAAACTCAAGGACAAGCAAAAACATGGTACTATCGGGGCTTGGTATACCATAAGTTATACATGACCAAAGATGAGAGCTTTTCTGCTCTTGATCCTAATCCACTTAAAGAAGCCTATTTATCTTTTGTAAAAGCGAAAGAATTAGATGTTAAAAAGCGCTATGAGGATAAAATTATTTTTAAAATAAAAGTTGCTGGAACAGAATTCTTTAATAAGGGTTCTCAAGAGTATCAAGATAAAAAATTCATAGAATCTTTAGAATCTTTTGAAACTGTATTAGAGCTTGGTACTTTACCATATATTAACCAGGTTGATACAGGTGCTTTCTTTAACGCTGCTATAGCTGCAGACCAGGCCGGAATTCTTGATAAAGCTTTAGCGTACTATCAAAAATCTATAGAATTAAAGTATAATGGTAGTGATGTTTACCATTATGTTGCTCAGATTTATGTTGCCATGGGTGACACTGTGAACTCTGTTCAAGCATATATGGATGGCATCGAAGCTTATCCTGATAACTCAGTTTTCCTTTATATTAAGTTGATGCGGTATTATTTAGAAAGACAGCAATTAGATCAGGCTGCGAAATATATCCGTCCTGCAGTTGAAAAGGATCCTGAAAATTTCAGCTTGTGGAATGTTTATGGCTCTGCTTTTGAAGATACTGATATAGAAGAGTCAATTATGGGATATTCCAGAGCAATTGAAATAAATCCTGAATTCTTTGATCCATATTATAATATTGGGACTATTTATTTTAACCAGGGTGTAGAGCTTAACAATGAAGCGATGAGTATTCCGTTAGATCAAACCGAGAAGTATGATGCAACGGTTATAAAGCGTGATGAATTATTTAAGAAAGCTTTACCTTTCTATGAAAAGGCGCACGAGCTTGATGAAAACTTTAAAGGGGTTCTTGTTGCACTAAAGGAAATCTATTATCGTTTTAAAATGACTGAGAAATTAGCCGATATTAAAGCGAAGTTGGATAGTCAAAAATAATTACAATAAATAGGGATCAGCACGATCCCTATTTATTAACATAGCCAACTTAACATAATATTAATTATAGGACAAACTACACACCCCATAAGTGCTAAGGATCAAGGCGTTACAAAAAGCAAGTCTGTTCACATTACTATATATAGCATGAAAGCAATCAATTTAAAATCCTTTACATTACCCGATATCACTAGCCATTACATAGAGCGAAAGAGTTACAGTGTTTTCCTCCATTGGAATCAAAGTGCCTTATTTACAAACAGAAAGAAGATGTTAGCTTTTATTTCAGAGGTAAACCGATTACTTACAAACGACTTGTATGAATTGGTGGATTTATATTCTGAACTACATAATGAGTATTGGCAATTGTGGTTCTATATGGATAAAAATGTACCGGTGTATAGTAAAGCAAGGGATTTGTGTGAATATCATTTGGGATCGGTTCCTCAGCTGCTAAATCTTATAATTGAGAGATCTAGTGGTCCGAACGGGAATTTCCTTACTGTTAATGCTTTTGTGAAAATCATATATAGTCTTAAAAAAACATCTTCACTATTGGATGAAATTAGAATTGATAGAAGGAATCCAGTTGAATCAAGGAAGATTAGATTAATTCAGAGGCGACTTGAAGCTATAAATACCAATTTAAAGAATCTTGTTAGTCAGGCAATAAAGAATTCTGATTCAGAGGGTAAAACCTGATCAATTGAATAATTAACCGATCTTTTTTTAAGAATCAGATTCAATCCAAAAATGCTGTATTTACGGTCAAATGCGAGAGTCCCGGATTGAGTAAGCAGGTATTTCATTTCCTTTCTGGTATGGTGCCAGATAAGGTATTTTAGCCATCTTTGAGTATAGATCCCATATTCACCCTCATTCAGCATTGTTAGGGATTTCTCTGGTATTTTGTTTCCCCAATAAGAAATATTGTCACTGGATCCCATTGGGTACAAATCATCTTGTGAGTTGTAGATCATACCTCGATAAAAAAGTAGTCTTGCTGAAAATTCTGGTTTCTCAGGATTATCAGCATAGTTCCCTGGCTGTTTAGTGTAAGGGATCCGGATCGATGGTAAATCCATTGTACGCTGATAATTTACCATTTGAAGTGTTGATAATTGTGAATTGTATTTTTCTTTCATTCCTCCGGAAAGGTAGTTTTGATAAGCAATAGACCAGAGTTGCCATCTGTAACCCCATCCTCCGAACTCAAAATCAAATCTAGCAAATCTGTAATAAGCTCCAATGCTTTCAATGAATCTTATTTCGTTTACTTCCGGAGTCAGTGCATACATTTCAGAAGTGTTGGCTACAGGATCTTTCAGATATTCGAGATATTCATCGATCTTTTTGAAGTTTTCATCTGAAAATAGATCATCTGAAGGATCATGCTCCCATGATATTACGAATCCGTCCGGAACTTCAGGGAGCAGAACATAAGGGTTTGCTGTGGCCAGGTGAGTTATATCCTCGGTGGATTCGGATAGGATCAGGGCTTGTCTGTCGATTATCTTTACTTTATCCTGGTCAAATACAAAAGCGATATCTAATCGATTTTGAAGGGAGATTATAAAGTCTGTGATTTTTATATCAGGCATCGAGTTAGCGAGATCAAATTTGTCCAGTGCTCTTTCGGTTATTGTGACTTCTTCCCATTCCCATGTTTCGCGGCCAAAATCATCTATTACAATTTGCCCTTCTCGCAATTCTGTTGTTTGGATCAGAGTATGGATATCAAAATTTGAGTATAAAACTAGATCCCGGAAGTCCTTATTTGTTTTCAGAATATTCTCTGTGATTTCGAATCCGTGATCTGCCATAATTCTATGAATTATGTAAGTCAAGAATGTGAATGGACAAACTGCAAAAAAGTTTGGCCCCTGGTAGAATTGATCATCTTCAAATGCGTTAATTCTAAAATCATTATTGGCGAATGAGTCCTCATAAAGTGTTTCCAGAAACATATCAGGGTTGTGAATTGGAAAGATGGTGAAATCATCATCAGGTGCGGAATACTCTGCTTTCCAGCTCCAGGTTCTTTCCCCTCCGAGGTTAAGATCAGCTAGTTTTTTGTTTTTTATTTTATCGGCGAATGCTCCGGATCCAACTAAAAGGTAGCATTCAAAATTTAGACCGGATTCTTTTACGGTCAGGATCCCCGTTGCCTGAAGTTTCCCGGAGTGATATAATTGGAAGTCAAAATCTCTATTGGAATTATTGACTATTGTTGGTCTGTCAGGAAAGTTCAGTATCCTGCTATTCTTTGGTGTATTTGGCAACGAGAAAGGAAATGAAAATCCCCCAGGGATTGAGTTTGATCCAAATACTGAGGATTGTTCATCAATCGATATTACTGCATCGGGCAGTAGATCGAGGGATTCGTCATTTACTTTTAGAATTAACATATATGTTTCGGTTTAATAAATAGCCACTGTTCCAAAAGAACTGATTAGATGCCAATCTCCGGTTGTAGCGGAGTATTGCAATCGGACAGAGGCACTTCCAGATCCGAGATAGCACCCCCAGGCACCGTCAACACTTATTGCTGAAGGACCAGGATTAAACACAATTTTATAAGAAGTAGTACAGTCGCCTGTTCCGTCTTTTATTGTAATTATTCTCCCGTCCCATTCTTGCGTTTGGGTGTTGTCCGTTCTTACGTTAACAGTTGCAGTACCTACGGTTGCACTGGTCAGAAG
>JAGLDP010000155.1 GCA_023145515.1 Bacteroidales bacterium | reverse complement strand
GCAATTTCCATATCGCCATGTTTTACATTGTTTCCTCCGCCCCCAACAAAATGACATACGCCACAGTTTTGCCTGGAAGGAGAACCTACATTTTGAGCAATTAGCGCATAGTCAGGTGGCTGGAAAAGAGTATTCCCAAATTTCTTTGGCTCTTTAGTTGGATAACCAGCACCTGAAGGGAATTTTTTATATGTTCCTGTTTGGTCATGACAAACAATACAGTCAATATTTCTGCTATCTGAAAAATCGAAATTTTCATCCTCCCATCCGTATCCAATATGACAGCTGGTACAACGAGCTTCGTTGGAAGAAATGCCAATGCAGAAATTATTGATCATATTCTTTTTACCCAAGTGTAATGTGTCTTCCGTCTCAGTCACATATTCTCTGGTCCACGTCCAATGAGAAGATCGCATTATATCTTGTCCTGCCATATTATGACAACTCATACAAGCTGTTGTTACATCTTGTGGAGTTTTAAAATCCTGTTGTAGAATTTTAAATTTTTGGTGGTCAACTCTGGAGCTTGTTTCTTTCTTATAGTTAACCAACTTGATTGAATGCTTTGTGTCATTTTCAGCTGGTTTACTAAAATACATTATTCCTAAAATCCATGGAAAAATGATAGCCATGAATAAAATGAGTAGTTTAAAAAACTCCTTTTGCGACTTTTTATGAGCCCGCATATTATTTGTTATTTTTCATTTGTTGTAAGCATTGAGATATTTTTCCTAAAACGCCTTCAATTCATTGTTTTTGTAGGCTTTATATGCTTCTTGAACATTCATTTCTCCTGCTCCAACGTATGATTTGACCCCAACTTGTTCAAGTACTGTACCTGCGTTCCCACCAGGGCCATTGCCTGTAATAAGAACTGTGGCTTTTAACTCAAATAGTTTTTGAGCAGCTTTTGGTCCAGCACCGTGAGCTGCACCTTCAGTTGCACTGTTGTCAAAATGAATGAGCTCATCTTTTTCTTCATCATATATCAGAAAGAATGCTGTTCTTCCAAATCGTGGATCCATAGGGGAATTCCAGTCAGTCCCTTTCGTAGTAAATGCAATTCTCATTTTCCTTTTATTTTTTATTTGTATACTCTTTTGATATTTTCTTTTAGTTCTCCAAAGCGGTTCTTGTCGCAATGATCTGAGTAGATGCCTACAAAGTCAAGTGCCATGTTATCAACAAAGGCAGAAGCAAGAAATGCATCAAAAAGGTGATAGTTGCAGTTGTTTTTTATAATCTGAATACCAGTACTCAGCTCTGCATAATCCAATTGTTTGTCGACAGCAAAGAAAAAGCGGTTTTTGTTGTTTTTATCTGCATAAACACCTTCCTCGATTTGAATAAACTCAATGAACTTTTTGTAAAATATCAGGCTGGTGTAAGGTGTAACTTTTTTGTTATTAATTAATTGAACATCTAGTTCAGCAAGCTTACTCAGCAGTATTGGCAGCTGGGTTGTATCAGTGGCATTTATGCGTACGCATTGACGTGGTTCATTTTGATATGTCATTTGTCCAGCAAAAACTTCCAATCCCTGATTGGTCTCATTTCCTATCTGCCTTGCATGCCTGATAATAATATCCTGAAAGCAATTGATGTGTTTCTTTGCCAAAATGTATAAGTGCTTTTCAGCAGTCTTCTTTTCACTCGGCGGAAAATTCTGACGAGAATAATAACTAGGATTAGGGTCAGAGTCTAGCATTAGTACGTTTAAACTATCACTAAGCGCCGAATGAGCCACTTCTTGCTCAAGAGTGAAGCAGGTGATTCCATTAAAATCGTTATTTGCCATGAGTTTTGTATTAAGATATTTGGTTATTGATTGTTTTCCAGGCTTTTTTGATCAGCTTGGTTAATTGTTTGTTTTCTGTTTCTACAATAGTTTTACCCATAGTCATTGCTTTAGTAAACCGTTCATCATAGGGTAGTTCTGCTATCAGAATTATGTCATTCTCATCCAGGAAAGCTATGATCTCTTTACTTTTCTGTAGATTGATATCCGATTTGTTGATAATACATCCTGCAGGAAGATTGAAGTTTTTGATTAATTGATAAACTCTTTCCAGATCGTGCAAGCCAGATACAGATGGCTCTGTTACCAAAACCACAAATGAAGCACCACTTAATGAGGAGACAACCGGACATCCAATGCCTGGCGACCCATCAACCAGAATTAGTTCTTTGTTTAAATCCTGTGCTATTTGTCGGGCTTCATTTTTCACTTTTGCAACCAATTTTCCTGAATTGTCAGCCCCAATATTTAATTTGGCATGAATCATGGTTCCCTGTGTCTTGATGGTTGATTTATACCATTCTCCAACTTTTGGGATGTCATTAACAATGGTCTCGGTGGGGCAAACCCGTGCGCAATAACCGCATCCTTCACAGTTTACCGGATTTACAATGTATTGACCTTTAATAATGGAAATGGCATTGAAGCGACAAACATCAAGGCATTTTCCACAAGCGATGCAATTGTCCTGGATGATGCGAGCTGTTTCACCACTGAAGAAGTTTTCGCTAATGGCAAAATCTGGCTTCATCAAAAGATGCATGTCTGCGGCATCCACATCACAGTCAGCTAGTATTAATTCAGAGCCCGCCAGAAAGGCAAATGCCGCTGTAATGGATGTTTTTCCTGTGCCACCCTTTCCTGATATAACAACAATCTCTTTCATGCTAATTCTTGAATAACTAGTTTTGAAAGGTAGTTTTCGATTTCTTTTAACGCTTGTGCCATTTCTGGTATCTGATGATATAGCAACTCACCCTGAGAGTATAATTCAGCTATTTTTCTGCTATTTGGGATTTTTGCCAGGATTGAAATATTCTGTTTTGTGCAATATTCAATAACATCATCGTTTCCAAGTCCATCGCGATTTATAACAATGCCAAATGGTTTATTTAGGCTTCTAATGGTTTCAACTGCCAGCTTTAGGTCATGTAATCCAAATGGAGTAGGTTCAGTTATCAGGATTACGAAGTCAGAGTCTTTGGTAGCTTCAATTACAGGACAGGATGTTCCTGGAGGTGCATCAAATATTTTATATTTGGCTTCCGGAAAGTGTTGGTCAATATAGTCAATGGTTTGTGAGATAAGTGGGACAGCTTGTTCTTCTCCCACATCTAATCGACTCTCAACAAAATTCAGATTTCCTCTTTTATACAAGCTTAGCTGTCCCATTTTTTGTGGTATCATGGGTAGAGATTCGGTCGGACATAACTCTGAGCATGCATAACAACCATGGCAAAGTTGAGGGAAGACCAGTATCTGATTTGCTAATCGGATCACAGCATTGAAATTGCAAACTTTCTGGCATAGTCCACATAAGGTACAGGCATCTTCTTTCCATTCAGGAACCATTTTGTATTTATGCTCAGTGGAGATAAGGTCGCCACGTATAAATAGTCCTGAATTAGGCTCCTCAACATCCAGATCAGCCAATACAACTTCTGATCCTTCCGCTAAAAAAGCTGAAAGATTGGTGGAAAGGGTAGTTTTTCCCGTTCCTCCCTTTCCACTGGCAATAGATATTCTCATAAACTCCTTTGAGTTCTTTCAGTCGTCTTTTGATTTGGAAAGCTGTTTTTCCAAATATGATAACTGATCTTTTAGTATCCTGATCTCATTTTCAACCAGGGTTTCCTCAGAAATAGATGGATTATTATCAATAGGCATATTTTGATAACCTTGCCCAAATCCATTCCCTCGTCCCTGTCCCCGAGATCCATTCCCTCGTCCAAGACCCATTCCTCCACTATTTCCTCTACCAAATCCACTTCTGGATCCTCTACCAAATCCAAATCCTGATCCGGTATTTGCCTGATTTCTGATTGAGCCTGACTGATTATTACCTGTGCAATAACCTTGTGCTCTGCCGGTCATTGGTCCATTTCCATCCGGACCTGTTTTGCTACCTCTTGGCATTTTGTCCTCCTTTTTTTGTTTGAGTGTGTATTCTGTCTGTACAACATACCCCATGTCCAAACCCTCCGGCCAGATTTTCCAGCGCAGTTGAAGAACAACCAGGGCATTTGCTGAGTGGTATATCAATGCTTGTTTTAAACATATGTCCACAATCTAAGCAACGAATTATATTGTTCTTAAAGTGTATATTTCCCCCATCTATGGTTAATAATTGGCCGCGAATGAGAAAAGTGGCAATTATATTTCTTGCTCTATCGATTAAACGACTAAAGGTGGAACGAGAAATATCCATTTCCAAAGAAGCTTCTTCGTGTGTCATCCCTTTAGAATCAGCCAGTCTGACTGCTTCGAATTCATCCAGAGTTAGAAATCGTTGTTCCAGATTTTTGCCTGCAATGCCGGTTGGCTTGAATTCCACAAAAAGCGGGGGTTCGTGTACTGTTCTACTATTCTTTGGTCGTGGCATACGACAAAGGTAATGAACATATGTGCAAAATACAAATTACACTTATCCTATTCGAAGTAATTGCTCCAGGTATTTCTTATCCAGAACTTCAAAATCCTTACCTTTTATTTTCAGAATCTCTTGTTCTTTGAACTGACTTAAAATCCGTGAGGTACTTTCTTTTGATAAGCCAGCTAGCTCAGCGAGTTCCATTCTTGAGATTGTCAGGCGGAAAACCCTGCTATAATAGACTTCATTGACCAAATACAAGATAGTATCTGCAATACGGGCTTCCATGTTTTTATAGATAACATTTATGATCCGACCAGAGAATCGGTGTTGAAGCTGATTGAAGTGCTTTATGAGTTTGGGAACATTGCTTTTGTTTGATAACATGATATGCTTAAATGCTGCAATATCAATCAGGCAAGCTTTGGAATCGACAATTGCTATGCTGGTGCGGTAAAGCATATCATCTTCAAAAATAGCTGGGAAATCGATGAATTCAAATGGTTTAACTAATTGCAGAATGAAATTCTTGCCATTATCTCCTTCAACCATTATTTTAGCCATACCGCTTAATAAGAAGATCATGTATTTTGATTCTGTACCTTGCTTATAAATGGTTTCTCCTGCCTTGAAAACAAGTTCTCGCTTGTTTTGGATGAGAAATTCAGATTCTTTGTCAGTTAATCCATTGAAAAAGCACTGTTCACGGGTTGAACAAAAACTACATTGCATTATAGGTCTGGAGTCTTCCATAAAAATTGGTTCTCTCAAAAAGTGAGATATCTCAATTTTTGAATTGTTTAATCTCATGCTTCATTTGAAGAACCTCTATTTATTATCATCAATTTTGCACGAATAATACAATAGTACACAATTTTGGATCAAATAGAATCAAGATTCGGGACAATTTTAAAGCGCGAGGCTCTTCTGACAGTAGCTCGTGACTACAAGACCCATGCCTTGATTTTGTATTCAAAAGATCCCTTTCCTGGTTATTATTGTTCTGAAGATAATCCATCTGACAGTAGCTGCAAGGAGCAATCCATTTATCTCCCGGTTTATTCAGGCTCTCTTCCTGCTGAAGATCTTGTATGTAGGATGTGCCTGGAAGCAAAAGCTAAATTCCAGATTTCATCTTGTCCGGCCCGTTTTTCTTTGGGAGGAAAAATTGTTAAGGGGATTAGACTGAAGAATATTGAAGCAGATATAGTAAATTCTGTAGTTGAATTTTTCGAAGCTGCAGGTTTGCAGTTTTATCCTGAAAAAAAGATTAGCACCTTTCTGAGCCATGTTTATCTGAAAGCTTTTTTTGATGTTAAGCAGATTTCAGATCAGATTTTTCAGAATACACTGAATCAGGATTTGTATTATATGGTCATCCCTGAGCCTGTTGATTGGAGCGTTTTTGAACGCTTGTTTACTTTTCAGAAATTCAGAAGCAAATTTAAAAACTATGATGCGGCTTTAGGCTTTTGGTACACACAGCCCACTTTTACTGATTTCATCCGTATTTACGGAAAGAATCTGGGTGCTGATAAGTTATTGGATATACGTAGTGAATTTCTGCGAAATATCAAGGCATACAAAGAATCTAAAATTATGATTTAAGATATTGGTAATGAAGTTAAAAGCAATTTTAATAATGTTTTTCGTCCTGATGGGAGTCTGGATGATTTTGAATAACTCCCTGGCGATAGAGATCTGGCTGACCGGAGGAGTAGTTTCGTTATTTCTTGCGATACTGCTTTGTAGTAATTGTTCAGTTTTTCAAGGAGTGAACCTCACGCCTAAAGCCATGCTATATACTATTATGTATATACTTGTGTTCCTATTAGAATTGGTGAAATCCAATTTGCATATCGCCAAGCTGGTATTGACACCATCTTTGCCAATTAATCCTGGTGTAATACGGGCTAAAACAATTCTAAAATCCAGAATGGCACGACTGATTCTGGCTAATTCCATTACGCTGACACCAGGTACTTTCACTATTGATTTCATTGATGATACACTCTATATTCATTGTGTAGATCTGGAAGGTGAAGATCTGGAAGCATATGCAAACTCAATTATTAGAAAATTTGAAAAATACCTGGAGGTGATATATGATTAATACATTACTGTCTGTGTCATTGCTATTTATAGCACTGTCATTTATACTAATCATAATCCGTTTTTTAATCGGCACTACAGTTGCTGATCGGATTATTGCGCTGGATGTGCTTACAGTGAGCTCTATCGGCATGCTGGTGATATTAGCCCGGATGTTTGATCGGGTAATTTATCTTGATGTGGCTGTTGTTTACGGAATATTAAGTTTCATTGGTGTGATTGTTATGGCCAAATACATGGAAAAATCATTATAGTATGGATTATTTAGCTCTTATTGGATCTGTTCTGACCCTGATAGGTACCATTTTTATGTTTTTGGCAGCCTTGGGTCTTTTGAGAATGCCAGACGTGTACAACCGTATTCAGGCCGGAACAAAAGCTTCTACCCTGGGTTCAGTATTAACTTTGCTTGGTATTGGACTTATCCAGCCAGATTGGCTGTTGAAGATAGGCTTACTTATCATCTTTATTCTATTGTCAAATCCGGTTTCTTCACATGTACTTGGCCGGGCAGCCCATCACAAGAAGGTGCCTATGTCTCCAAAAACTGTGCTTGACCATTTGACAGAAGACCAAACCTCAACCAAAAACTGACAAAATGATTTATCTCATTCTATTATTAGTGTTTGGACTGATTATGATCATTATGGCATTTACTGCCATCCATCACAAGAACCTGCAAGTTGCTGTAATTGCCTCAGGCATTATCAGCCTGCTGGCCTCGGTAGTTTATGTTTTTTTGGCCGCTCCGGATGTTGCAATTACAGAAGCATCTATTGGAAGTGCCTTAACCGTGGTTATTTTCTTTTATGTCTTAAATAAAATACGTCGCAGTAATGATCAGGAATAGTTTTTTAATACTGTTATTGGCCGGATTAGGCTGGATATTATTCCAGGAGTTTGATTCATTTAAGGGAAGTGATCAACTGAATCCAGTGGCTGAATACTATGCTACTCAAGGGCCGCAAGAAGTAGGGGCAGCAAACCTCGTGACTTCCGTTGTTGTTACTTACAGGGGCTTGGATACTCTTGGAGAGGTAACTATTCTCTTTCTTACGGCTGCCATTGTTGGCCTTCTCTTTAAGCGGGAATCCAACTCTGAAACGGAAGATATTTATGGTACCAGCGAAATTCTTTTAACAGCAGGCAAGATTTTGGTTCCTATGCTGATTCTTGTGGGTGTTTATATATTTATCAATGGGCATCTGACTCCAGGAGGAGGATTCCAGGGAGGAGCTGTGCTGGCATCTGCTTTTGTTCTGGCTGCTCTCACATTTTCAGGTACAACTGTAAAGCACAGAGTACTGGAAATAGTAGAATCCTTTTCAGGTATCAGCTTTGTTCTGCTAGGAATACTCGGCGTAGTTTTAGCCGGTGGATTCCTTGATAATAAGATATTTTCATTGGGTACTTTCGGCCACTTATTTAGCGCTGGAGCCATCCCTATTATCTATAGTTTAGTCGGACTGAAGGTCGGCTCTGAACTATCCAATATTGTATTAGTGATGAAATCATCTGAGAAAGGGGGAGATCATGATTAATTTCAATTCTCTCAACATAGAAACTGTTAGCATGGGTATTGGAGTTATCCTGTTTGTGCTGGGAGTATGGGGAATTGTTTCCCAGAAAAATATCATAAAGATTATTATAAGTTTTACTATTGTCGATACAAGTATTCATCTTATACTGGTTTCAATAGGTTATATCAGAGGCAAATCAGCTCCTATAATTGATGCAGCAATCAATAAAGAGAATGCTGCAAATGAAGTAGTTGATCCCTTGCCTCAGGCCTTAGTGCTTACAGCCATTGTTATTGGTTTGGGTATAACAGCTCTCATGCTGAGTTATGCCCTGAGAATGTATAAGGAGAATAAGTCATTGGACATCAATAAGTTTAAAGCATTGAAATGGTAAGTCCTATTAGTTCCATAGCCGTATTACTGGGAAGTGCCTTCCTGGTTGGATTATTTAAAAAAACCTCGTATTCATTTGCCCAGATGCTTAGTCTGTTGGCAATTGCATTTCCATTGTTTGTTTCAGCCCAATGGCTCATTCATTTCATTGGAACCAGCGATGGAGCCGTCATGTTATACACGGCAGGCGCCAAGCCTCCCTTCTCGGTTTCTCTGCAAATCGGAATGGCTGAGGCTTTTCTGACTCTCGCAGTTAACTTACTGGGCTTGCTTAGTATTATCTATTTAATGAAACCATTCAAGGAGCTGGGAGTTAAAGCATTAGCTCTTCTTCTTATTCTTGTGATGGGTTTGAATGTCATTATCTTATCCCGCGATATATTTAACATCTTTGTGTTTCTGGAGATTGCGTCTATCGCTCTCGTGGGTTTAATACTTTTGGGAAAAAGGAAGCATACATACTCAGCTGGATTTAAATATCTGATTGCTGTTGCTATCATTTCATCTTTTCTACTTGTTGGAATAGCTTTTGTATATTATTTCGGTTCAACACTTAATATTGATGATTTTGTCGCGCAGAATCTCATTGTAACAAAAGGTTTGAGTACTGCTTTATTCTTATTATTCATTGCTGTTTTACTTGAGTTAAAACCTTTTCCTGCCAATGGCTGGGCCCTCGATCTATATGAGGCAGCTCACCCTGGAGTAGGGGCCTTGATATCCGGTGGCACAGCAACGGCTTCCCTATATGTACTATATAAGATATTGCCAATGGGGGCAGATTATTGGTCTGATGTTTTGATTTGGGTTGGACTAATTAGTTTTCTAGGTTCTAATATATTGGGAATCAGTCAGAAAAATGCCAACCGTTTGTTGGGTTATTCTTCTATTGGACAAATTGGTTTACTGGTTGCTGTTATTGGATTCTCAGATCAGCTTGGTTCTCACTTTGAAGCAATCTTCTTTAGCTTATTTATCAGCCATTTTCTTGCAAAGGTTGGCCTTTTCTGGCTCTCAGGATGGGTTGGCAAAACAGAATTGACTGCCTGGTCGATATTAAGAACGAAGCCTTGGCTTTTACTTGTTTTCGGAATATTTTTATTTACCCTTATCGGTTTTCCACCATTCCCATCATTTTTTGGTAAGTGGCAATTGATTGTTGATTTGGCCAGTGAACATGGTTTTAACTGGATAGTAATAATATTGGCAGGTTCACTTTTTGAAGGTATTTATCTTTTCAGATGGTTAGGATATGCAATTAAAGGTGAAAAGAGTACTGAGAATAAACCGCTTCTTGATTGGCAAACCGCATTACCCATTGGGTTATTTGCTCTCCTTATTATTGGTGCTGGTTATGTTTCAAACCAATGGATGCCAAATGGCCAAAGTATTAATTTGATCCCTGTGTTTTTTATTCTGGCATTATTTGTTCTGGATTTTCTTCCAGCATGGATCAAGAATACTATTTCAATTGCAGGACTGGTAGTTTATGGATATTTGCTTTATCCTGAGCTTTCTGATGATACTCTTCGTTTGGTATTCGCTGTAATTTTTCTAGGTGGAGGTATACTAACCCTGATTGCAGGATATTCTGTTAAAGGCAAGCGGGCAGGATTCTTTCCCTTTGCTTTGATGATGTTTGCTGGTTTGATAGGTTTAGTTGAAGCAGATAACTTGCTTCAGTTTTTCTTTGCTTGGGAGTTGATGACTCTTGGATCTTATGTGTTAATTATTAGAGGTAAGCGTTCTATGTTGCATGCCTATAATTACATGTTATTTTCCCTGGGTGGAGCATACTTGATCTTCATGGGCATGGCTATGGCCACGGCCGGACAAAGTGGAATATCTCTTGAGATACTTCGGACTACTGCTTTCCCGGGTTGGACATATGCCTTGATGGCCATTGGGTTTCTTACTAAAACTGCAGCTCTGGGATTTCATATCTGGTTACCAGGTGCCCATGCAGAGGCCGAATCAGATGTGTCTCCTATGGTTTCAGGTATTCTGCTTAAGGGTGGAGTGTTTGGACTTATTGTGTTATTCCTGGCTATGGGAGGCGAACAGGCTCAAGCTAACCCCTTAGTATATGTACTAGGTTGGTTGGGTGCTATTACAGCCCTTATTGGGAATTTAATTGCTGTTTTCCAGGAGGATGCCAAAAAGCTGCTGGCATATTCCAGTATTGGTAATCTTGGCTATGTGCTGTTTGCTCTGGCTTTCATGAGCAATATTGGTTGGATGACAGCCATAACTTATTCACTTAACCACTTCTTGTTTAAAACCCTGCTCTTTCTTGCTATAGGAGGGGTGGTTCTTCGGGTGAAAACACATAATATGCATGAGATGGGTGGCTTAATTAAGCAAATGCCTTTGAGTTTTATTGCTGTATTGATTGGTATTATTACTCTGGCTGGAATTCCCCCTCTATCTGGTTATGCTGGAAAATGGTTATTCTATAATGCAGTAATTGCGCAAGGCTGGTATTTCCAAGGAGCTATTGTCTTCTTTGCCGGTACAATTGCCTTTTTATACTGCTTTAAATTAATTTATGCTGTTTTCTTAGGACAACCAAAAGACAAGTTCCGGCAGGTGAAAGAAGCACCGGTATGGTATATAATACCACAGATTATTCTGATTATTGGGATAATGGTATTCTCTGCCCGCCCGGATCTTATCCTGAAACCTGTAGGTGAGTTATTGTCTGGATCAGCATACTTCCCAACTGACCCTCTTAATTGGGAAAGTGTTACTGCTAGCACAAATCTTGGTTATTGGAGTGGATACAAAATTATGCTAGTTATCGGGGTTATGTTTATGGTACTCCTTGGCTGGTTATTATTGATGAGCAGAAAAGCTCAGAAAATTAAGCAATTTGATATTGTTTATGCGGGCGAAACACCATTTACACCTGGTACTACACATTTCTCCCATAACATGTTCGCACCTCTATACAGAGCAATCGGATTCCTGACCTTACCTATGATTACACAATCATGGAATAGGGTCAATAGTACGGTTCATGACTTTGCTGATAGTGCACGAAAAATTTATTCTGGTAATGGACAAAGTTATTTGGTTCAAATACTTGCCTATGTTGTTATTGTTTATCTGATACTATTTTAACCATGGATATTGTTAAGAAAATAGGATTCGTTTTACTCGGACTGTTCATCGTATTGAACTGGGGTTTACTCATGGCCGGGATAATGAGAAAAATTATCGCACGCGTGAGCATGCGACGTGGAATTAAAATTTTCCAGCCCTACATTAATCTGATAAAAAACTACAGTATCAGATCCCAGCTGACTCATGGGATAATGTTTTATCTGGGACCTGTATTCAGACTGTCTGGAGGGGTTGGAATATTCCTTTTTATGCCAATGATATATGGCTCTGATATCTGGAATAATTTTTCCTTTACAGGTGACCTGATTCTGATTGCATATTTCATGTTTTTTGGCATGCTGGGGATGGCTTTAGGTGCTGGAGAAGGTGGACACCCATATTCTGCAATTGGAATTTCCAGAGGTTTGGCTCAGTTTACTGCTATTGAATTGCCCCTTACACTGGCAATTTTGTCTATCGCAATTCAATACCAATCATTGTCTATTACTGAAATTGTTGCAGCTCAACAAGGAAGTATTTTAAATTGGACATTATTTACCAATCCCTTGGCTACCGGCGCTGCTATGATTTCATTTCTGGGTGCAATGGGACACTCCCCATTTAACGTAGTGATGGCTCCGCAGGAAAATCCTGTCGGACCGCCAACTGAATATCATGGAACGTTTTTGGGAGTATTGCAAACCAATCGCGCAATCCTGCACGTTGTTGAAGCAGTATTGTACATGAACCTTTTCTTTGGTGGTGCAAATAATTGGATTGAACTGATTGTCAAAACCTTCTTTATCTATTTCTGGTCGGTCTTTGTGGGAATGGTCTTCCCCCGTTTCAGAGTGGATCAATCCATACCCTGGTTACTTAAATTACCTGTACTCATAGGAGTGGCGGCAATAATTGTATTTATTGTGTAAAACAGAATTCCATGACAGAAGAACTGAAAGATAATAATATTGAGCAGGTGGAAGACAAATTTCTGGCACCTGAGAATCGAAAACATACTGTTACTGGTCCGGAAGGCGAAATTATTCATGTTGATCCCTTACAGGATTATTATTGCAATGAACGACCCAAGGCTGAGGACCCTAGAAATAAGATAGTTGAGAAATTCCTAAACTGGGCCAGAGCTGAATCTTTGTGGGTTTTGGGTTTCGGTACAGGATGTGGAAGTATTGAAATACCCCCACTTCTCTCTCCTCGTTTTGATGCTTATAGATTTGGTGTGGCTATGAGAGCTACTCCCCGTCAATCATCAGTAATAATCATATCTGGTTACCTGGCTGTTAAAACTTTGAAGAGAGTGATCAGAAGTTATGAGCAAATGCAGAATCCCAAATTTGTAATTGCTCTTGGCAGTTGTACAATAAATGGAGGAATGTATTGGGATAGTTACAATACAATAAACCGACTGGATTACTATCTGCCCGTAGATGTTTATGTTGCTGGTTGCATGCCAAGGCCTGAGGCAATTCTTGCTGCCTTTGATAAATTGAAAACTCGTATTAAAGAGGGACGTGCCGAGGGTGCTAATGAATATGTAGAGAAATTTGACTGGTATAAAGCCAATCAAAAGAAAGTGATTAAGAATTGGAATATGCCTGACTATAATTGGTAGAAAATTATGGAAAATCTGATAAATAAACTACAGGATATGTTTGCTGTCAAGGATGTACAAGACAGCAAGAAGAATCAGATTCTGTTAACTGTAAAAGCATCAAAGGTTCCCGCCTTGCTTTCATTTCTGAAAGAATTTGAGGGCTTTAAGGTGCTGGTTATGATATCTTCTGTTGATTGGATCGAAATAGGAAAATTCCAACTCAGCTATATAGTTAATGATCCTGACAAGAAGAACGACCTGATTATTCGTGCTTTCATAAGTCGAAAAGAAGCGAGTATGATTTCTATTCATTCTTTATGGGGACATGCGTCTACCTTTCAACGAGAGATTAAGGAAATGTACGGAATTGATTTTCCTGGCAGTCCAAGAGTTGATGAACCTTTCTTGCTTGAGGGTTGGGATGATACTCCTCCAATGCGTAGAGATTTCGATACTAAAAAGTATTCTGAAGAAACCTTCTTCCCACGTCCGGGCAGAGAAAGCAATGATCCTGCAGAGTATATGAAAAAAAGACTATATCCAGATGAAAAATAATCTCACATCACTATTAAATTGGAACACCAACCGGAGTAACTATCCGGAGATGGATGCAGATGGGAATCCTATTATCGATCTGGAATCTCAAAAATTCATTAAGGTTTGGCAAGGCCCTAACCACCCTGGTGTAACAGGAAATATGTCTCTTGAGCTAACTATCAGTGGGGATGAGGTTGTAGATTCTAAAACCCATGTTGGTTACTTGCACCGTGGATTTGAAAAACTCTTTGAGCGCAGAAAGTATATTCAATGTTTCCCTACCTGTATACGTATGTGCGTACCGGAGCCTGATACAAATGAATATAATCTGGCAGTCGGTACTGAAGAACTGGGAGGAATTGAGGTTCCTGATACCGCCAAATGGCTTAGAATGCTGGCCCTAGAGATGGCTCGCTTGCAAGTACTGCTTAGAATGGTGCCAGGGCAAGCAGGAACTATGGGATTGGGCTTGGGCTCACAGTGGGGCATGTATTATCGTGAATTGATTCTTGACCGATTTGAGGAATTAACCGGTGGTCGTATCTATCATATGTATATCCTGCCTGGTGGCGTAAGAGGCTTGATGCCAGAGGGTTTCGATAAACGACTTCTCGGTAACCTGGATAAGATTGATGGATTTATTGCGGATATCGATAAGCTGATATTTAGTAACGCAGTATTTAAAAAGAGAACAATTGGTACTGGCTTTATCCCAAACGATTGGGTAGATCATTATGGTATTACCGGACCGGTAGCCAGGGCAGCAGGGTATAAGCGCGATGTTCGTAAAGATTACCCTTACTTGTTTTATGACCAACTTGATTTTGACTATAATATAGCTCAGGAATCTGATGTATTTGCTCGTTTTGAGGTGAGACGTCAGGATTTGGTGACTACTGTGGATCTACTACGCCAAATTTTGGCGAAAATGCCTAGAACAGGTGATATCCGCGCAACAACACCTAACGTGTTACACTGGAAAATACCTAAAGGTGAAACTTATGTTCGGGTTGAATCCAGTAGAGGAGAATATGGATTCTATATGGTTTCTGATGGAACTGAGTACCCGCGCAGAATCAATTTGCGAGGACCAAGTTATACGCACGCCGTATCGGTTCTTGAGAAGCTCCTGGTTAATTCCAATATCTCAGATGTATCTGCTATAATGGTTTCCCTGGCTACTTGTCCGCCAGAAATTGAACGTTAATGCTTGAATAATAAGACTATTTATGAAGCTCAAAGATATTTTAAGTCCTTTTAGTGCATGGAGCAAGGTTCTTGATGAGCCGGTAACAATTAAGGACCCTATCAACGAACGACCAGGAGCAGCGCGATATCGTGGGTTCCACAAAAATGATATCCAGACTTGTATTGGTTGTGGCACTTGTGAAGACATTTGTGAAAATGAGGCCATTGATATGGTGCCTGTTGAGGGTATTGAAACCAAGGATGGAGATAGTGGCCTACGACCTCTGGTTGATTATGGCCGTTGTTGCTGGTGTAGCCTCTGTGTGGATGTTTGTACAACCGGCTCTTTGAATATGTCAAATTCATATACCTGGGTTGCTGAAGATCCTGAAGAGTATCGTTTTATTCCAGGTGTAGATGATAAGCCCTGGCAGAATGATGAGTTGGGATGGAAGAAGCCTGAAGGTAATTATGAATTTTACCCGCTTGAGAGAGTTAAGATGGAACATCTGCATCCTGAAGAGAGAAGTTCCTCTTTTGTTGAGATGATTAAGGGATATTCAAAAGAACAAGCTGAACAAGAAGCTGACCGTTGCGTGGAGTGTGGTATTTGTACTGCTACTTGTCCTGCTCACATGGGCATTCCTGAATATATCAGAGCAATTCGTAATGATGATCTGGAAGAAGGCCTTCGTATTCTATATGACACAAATCCGCTTCCTGAAATTTGCGGAAGAATTTGTACTCATAAATGCGAAACAGTCTGTTCTGTGGGTTATAGAGGAGAACCTTTATCTATCCGTTGGCTGAAACGCTACATTGCCGATCAAAACCCTTCTGAACAATATAAACGTATTCTTGAATCTGAAAACCTTCAGAAAAATGGTAAGAAAGTAGCAGTTATTGGTGCGGGTGCAAGTGGATTATCTGCAGCATATTACCTTTCTTTATTGGGCTATGAGTGTACCATTTATGAGAAACTGTCTGAGGCAGGTGGTATGATGCGCTTTGGTATTCCAGAGTATCGTTTACCTTATGATCAGATTGATAAGGATATTAATTATATCGAATCTTTGGGTACTAAAATAGTATATAATACTAGTGTAGGTGTCGATATTACTTTGGATGAATTGCATGAGAAATTTGATGCAGTTTTTGCTGGTACCGGCTTGCACCTTGGAAGAAGTACCCGTATCGAAGGAACCGACCATAAGCATGTTTATCAGGCTATTGAACTGCTCCGCAAGATTACTCTGGGCGAGGAAATACATGTGGCTGAAAAAATAGTGGTTATTGGTGGTGGAAATGTTGCTATGGATATAACTCGTTCTTTAGCACGACTGCAGAACCAGAAATATGGTAAAGTGCAGATAATTACAACTAGTCTTGAGACTGAAGATAAAATTCCTGCCGACCTTGAGGAGGTGGTTGAATCAAGAGAAGAGCTTGCTGAGATTATGCCTGGCTGGTCGCCTCAAAGGATTATTGTTGAGGATGGAGATATCAAAGGATTGCAGGTAGCTCAGTGTTTATCACTATTTGATGAATCAGGTCAGTTTAACCCACAGTGTAATCTGGAGAATACACAAGTATTTGAAGCCGATATGGTTGTTGAAT
>JAGLDP010000154.1 GCA_023145515.1 Bacteroidales bacterium | reverse complement strand
AGATGTCTTGCGCCATATGGCCGGTTTGTTGAAATAGGTAAAACTGATATTTACAGAAACAGCAAGCTGGGCCTTCAACCTTTTGGGAATAACCTGACTTACTTCGGGGTGGATGTTGACAGGCTGTTTAAACAGAAACCGGAATTTGGCGGACGTTTGTTTCAGGAGTCTATTGACTACTTTGTGGACAATAACTTTGCCCCACACCCTGTAACTGTATTCCCAATAGCAAAACTGGCTGATGCTTTCCAGTTCATGGGTGGGGCACGGCATATTGGTAAGGTTGTAGTGTCAATGGAAGGTGAAGTTGATATTGCACCACCTGTTGAAATTAAATTTAAGGAAAATGCTACTTATCTGATATCAGGTGGTGCCTCCGGATTTGGTCTGTCTGTTGCGGAATGGATGACAGCAAAGGGAGCCAGGAATCTGGTCCTTATGAGCAGAAGTGGTACTAAGACTGAGTTTGAAGATAATATTGTTAAGAAGATAAGGGCTAATGGCGTAAATGTTATGATAGCCAAAGGAAGTGTTGACAATCAGGCAGATGTTGACAGGATTTTCAAAGAAATAGCTGATAAAATGCCTCCGGTAAAGGGAATTCAGCATGCTGCTATGGTTCTTGATGATGGAAGTATTCCGGAGATTGATTATGAGCGTTATATGAAAGTGTTCCGGCCAAAAGCTATTGGTACATGGATGCTACATGAGGCGACAAAGGATATGGATCTTGATCACTTTATTTGCTATTCATCTATCTCAGCTGTTTATGGTAATCCTGGGCAGGTAAGTTATGTTGGGGCGAACAGCTTTCTTGATAACTTCTCTCAATGGAGGAGGGCACAGGGTTTACCGGCTACAACTATAAACTGGGGTGTTATAGGTGATGTTGGTTTCGTGGCAAGAAACGCTGCCCAAAGTGGTGTTGTTGGTGAATTACTTTATAAGCAAGGTTGGAAGACTTTTTCTATACAACAAGCTACATGGATCCTGGAACAAATGTTACTCAATAATCCAGTTCAGCGTGTTGGAACAGATTCTGATTGGGAAATGATAGGGGGATTCTACCCACATTCTGCTAACTCAAGTCGTTTTGCCCATCTGGTAAGTGAAAAAGAGTTATCTGCCGGAAGTTCGGCCGGGGTCGGAGATGGAGCTCTAAGATCTGTGCTTCTTGATGCTAAACCCGAAGAAAGAAATGAGATTTTTCTTGATCAATTGAAAGATACTTTTGCAAGGGTATTAGGTACAGTAGCAGATAAACTTGAAACAATTGAACCGGTCACCAAGTATGGTTTGGACTCGCTGATGGCTAACCAAATCCGTAACTGGATCCAGAGTAATGTATCCATAGACTACTCCATGATGAAGATCATGAGAGGTCCGTCAATGGAGGAAATGTCGGATCAGATCATTGATGAAATAATGGGGGCAGGTGGTACTGATAGCGAAGAAGCAGAAGTTAAGAGCGAACTGGACAGATGGATTATAAGGACCAGAAAAGTCGATAATCCGCATCTGCGTTTATTTTGTCTTCCTTACTTTGCCGGTGGTGCTTCGATATTCAACCAATGGCCCGAACTGCTAACTGACAAAGTTGAAGTTTGTGCAATTCAGTTTCCTGGCAGGGAAGAACGGGGAGATGAGAAACCTTTCACTAATGTGAATGAGTTGATTAAGAAACTGGCAGAAGTAATGGAGCCACTTCTTACTACACCGGTGGCATTCTATAGTCATAGTTCCGGTTCATGGATTGCCCTTGAATTAGTCAGGTACCTTAGAGATAATTTAGATGTACATCCTGTTAAATTTATCGTTGGAGGGGCCAAAGCCGCTCATCTTGAGAGCGATTTCCAATTCCTTAAAGCCATTCACCCTGATGAAGTATATAAGGAGAAGAATATTTCAAATATTAAAGCACACCTTAGATCACTTGAAATTCCGGATTCCATTCTAGAGAATGATCAGGTATTTAATGAGATGTTACCATCCTTAAGAGCGGATATTCTGTTGGGTAAGAATTATGACTATAATGACGCAGCCCCATTAGCTTGTCCGATTATTGCATTTGCCGGTAAGGATGACTCTGTTTTTCATGAAAAACAGATAAGAGAATGGGGAAAACATACTACTTCTGACTTTAGCTTTAATTGGGTAGAAGGTGGTCATATGTTCTGTAGGGATAATAAAGAGGAACTATTGGAGACTATTAAAGAGGAACTATCAGAAACAGTAAAGTAGGATCAGGATGGCGAATTTCAAAGAGTTGCTTCTAAAAAGCACAGAAGACTTTCCCTTACTTTCCCCAGGTGAGCTGCATGTATGGAATGTTTTCTCTAAGAGTAGTCCCGCCAGGCTTGTGGAATATAGAAATACGCTTTCGGAAAAGGAGTTAACCAAAGTTCACCTATTTGAATTTCAACAGACAAGGGATTCTTATATTATTAGCCAGGGTGCATTAAGAATGCTCTTATCAGGATACCTAGGTATTCCGCCCAAATCAGTGAAAATTGGAAGGAGAAGAAAGGGGAAGCCCTATTCCATTGATGATCAGGGACTGTATTTCAATATATCAAATTCAGGTAAGCTTGTAACAATTGCTTTTTCAAGAGATAGCGAGCTGGGGATTGATGTTGAACAGATTAGGACATTACCAGATTTGGACGAGATGATAATTAGAAATTTCACATCCAGGGAAATCAGTTTCATTAATGGCAAATCCGAAGAAAGAACCACTCGTTTTTTCCGTTTTTGGACTATTAAAGAATCTTACCTGAAGGCCATAGGGGAAGGCATGCGATTGACTCCTGATAATCTTGAATTTGCAATTGAGAAAGACGGTATCAGGCAGCTTTCTGTAAATGGTATATTTGAGCAGGAAGATTGGAATTTTAAGGAATTCTCAATATTCCCGGATTATGTTGGTACCTTAACATATGGCCGTGACAATACAGTAATAAAACAATTAGATTTTACTTAGTGTTTATACATACTGTCCGCATTTTCTGGCTTTACATCAGAGATAGCTATCGGGATTGACACCAAACATTCTGAACTAAACACCGGATTTATTGGCAGAATCTAATTAACTTAGCATCATGGAACGCATTTCTTACTACATATTTCTCTTTTTTACCCGCTTGTTTGCGATAATACCCTTTTGGGCATTGTACTGCTTTTCCAATATGTTCTATTTTTTGTTTTATTATATTATACCCTATCGAAAAAAGATTATATGGCAGAACATAAGCAGGTCATTTCCTGATCTGGATCAGAAAGAGCAAACAAAAATCATTAAAGGCTTTTATCGTAATCTTTGTGATTTACTGGTTGAGTGGGTTAAGGGACAAACATTAAGCAATAAGGCCCTGTTGAAGCGGTATGTCTTTGTCAACCCTGAGGTACTTAACGATCTGTACTCAAATGGGCAGGATGTAGTTTGCGTTGGCTCGCATTATGCTAATTGGGAATGGGGCATTATGGCAGCACCTTTACAACTTAAACATAAGCTAATTGCCTTCTATACACCAATGACCAATAAGCCCATTGATTTTTATATACGCCAAAATCGTAAGAAATTGGGCAGTGAGCTAATTGCAAAGGAAGACGTGAGAAAGGTATTTAATGCAAAATATGATAAACCCGCTGCCTATTTTTTTGGGGCAGACCAGAGCCCGTCAAATCCTAAAGGTTCTCATTGGATGAAGTTTCTTAACCAGGATACACCATGTATGAAAGGTCCTGAATTCTTCGCAAGACGTTATCACTTACCGGTAGTTTACTTCGATATTCAGAGGCTCAGGAGAGGTTATTATACTGCAAAGCTTAAAGTAATTGAATATGACCCAGTTAATACTGTCGCAGGCGAAATTACAGAAAACTATATGCACACACTTGAACAACTTATTATAAAAAAACCTGAAGATTATCTTTGGTCGCACCGGAGATGGAAACATTCCAGGGATAAAGAGAAATAGCAAAATAAAGCTAATAAAAACATTTGATCCGGATTAAGAAATAAAAAAAGAGTTAATTATGCAGATACTTAAAGTTGAAACTGCAGTAAGTCGTAGGGCTTTTCTTGATGTAACAAGAATACTTTACAAAGATGATCCTAATTGGGTTTGTTTTCTTGATAGGGATATTGAAAATGTTTTCGATCCTGAACAAAATCCCTATTTCAAACATGGAGATGCTGTTAGGTGGGTACTGAATGATAATAGCGGAAGGGCTATCGGTAGGATTGCTGCTTTTTATGATCGCAAAACCATGGATGAGAATGATCAGCCAACCGGAGGATGCGGATTTTTCGAATGCATAGACAAGCAGGATGCAGCAAAGCTATTATTCGATACAGCTAAATCGTGGTTACAGGAGCAGAAAATAGAAGCCATGGATGGTCCAATAAATTTTGGTGAAACAGACAAGTTCTGGGGACTTTTAGTCGATGGGTTTACTCAGCCGGCATATAAAATAGCTTATAACCCACCTTATTATCAGGCTTTATTTGAAAATTACGGATTCAGGGTATATTATAAACAGGAAGGCTTCCATTTAGATATTAAAGCAGGTGTTCCTGAGCGATTTAAGAAAGTTGCAGAACGAGTGGTAAATAATCCTGATTACAAATTTGAGCATATGAGTTTCAGGAATCTCGATCAACAGGTTATCGATTTTACCACTGTATTCAATCAGGCCTGGGCAGGTTTCAAAAAGAATTTTGAGCCACTGCAAACATCTTATGT
>JAGLDP010000153.1 GCA_023145515.1 Bacteroidales bacterium | reverse complement strand
ACCAAAGGGGGTACTTTCAAGTATGATATATCACATTTACCTGATAATAGATACATAGCAGAGATTTATGTGAACGGAGAACTAATGCATAAATCCAGATGCCAAAAAGCTTCTAATTGGGCATATTAATAATACACAATCAAACCAATCAGACAATATTTTCTTTAAACTACCATTATGAAATTCTTTAAACTCTCCATTGTACTTATAATTCTGAGCTTGTTTTCATTCAGCGCTATTGCACAAACCGATGAAACTACGTATGTGTGGCCAAAAGATCAGGCAGTATTAGATAATCTGGAAGACTGGCAGGGATACAAATTTGGTTTACTGATCCATATGGGATTGTATTCAGAATTAGGAACAATAGAATCATGGGGTCTTTGTCCTGAAGATTGGGTTGGACGCCCGGGTTACGATGATTATTATGAATATGCAAAGGACTACAGAGGAGCAAAATCTAAATTCAATCCGGTTAAGTTTAATCCAGAGAAATGGGCCAAAGCATTCAAGGGATCTGGAGCCAAGTACATGATATACAGCACAAAACATCACGACGGATTTTGCTTATTTGACACCAAGTACACTAACTTTAAGGTTACCGACCCAGGCACACCATTCTCCACAAATACTAATTCTAACGTCTATAAAGAAATCATGCAGGCTTGTCGGGATGAAGGAATGGTGGTGGGTGCATATTTTTCAAAGGCTGACTGGACAACTCCAAATTTCTGGTGGCCATATTACCCACCGAAAGACAGAAACCCTTCTTATGATATTACCAAGCATCCAGAAAGATGGCAAAGCTTCGTAGATTTCACCCAAAACCAAATTAATGAGATAACTACTGAATACGGTGATGTTGATATTCTATGGCTAGACGGATGTTGGGTGATGCCAAAAGCGGCTATTACTGAAAAGGTTGCTGATTTTTGCAAGTATCCACATGATATGGATATCGATATGAAAACCATTGCCGAAAAAGCCAGAAAGGCAAATCCAGGTATGCTGGTGGTGGATCGTTGGGTGGAAGGACCCTATGAAAACTACCTGACACCTGAACAGAAGATTCCCGAGAAACCTCTGTCAGTACCCTGGGAAAGTTGTATCACAATGGGACACGCATGGGGGTGGGTGCCTAATGACCAATATAAATCATCACAAGAGCTGGTGCAATTGCTAATCGGAATTGTTGCCAAAGGAGGGAATCTGCTTTTAGGAGTTGGCCCAAAAGGTACAGGTGAATATGAACCTGCAGTATATGACAGGCTTGAGAAAATGGGAGGATGGTTATCAGCTAATGGTGAAGCCATCTATGAGACTGTTCCTGTTGAACCCTATCAGGTCGGGAAAATTGCTTACACAGCCAAAGGCGAGAATACTGTTTACGCCCTATACATGCCCGATAAGGATGAGTCAGTATTACCCACAACATTAAATATTCAAACACAACTCCAGGGAAAATTGAAGTTCAGCCTGCTTGAATCTGGCAAGAAGTTGAAGGCGACCCAAATCACTGCTGGTTGGGAAATCAAGATTCCTGAATCATTACGAGCCGAACTTGCCACAAAGGAAGCAGTGGTAATTACAATTATATCTCGCTAAACACAATTCACATGAAACTATTTGCTAGGCTTATACTCATCGCAACACTACTGATTGGATTTTCTGAAATTAGTGCCCAATCAGTGATAAATTTAGCCGGAGAGTGGGGATTTCAACTTGATCCCAACGATTTTGAACGGGCCTTCCAGAATAGTGGGGCGCATAATAATCTATTATCTGATAAAGTGACTTTACCCGGTACAACAGATACAAATGAGAAGGGAATTCTGAATACCGGAAAACCGATCAACCGACTTTCAAGATATTATGAATATGTAGGTCCGGCCTGGTATCAGAAGGATGTTATTATTCCTCAGGATTGGGAGGATAAGAATGTAGAACTCTTCCTGGAGCGGGTGCTGTGGATCAGTTCTGTGTATGTGGATGGAACGCTCATTGGAGAGGATAAAAGTTTTAGCACCCCGCATTCATATAATTTAAGTAATGTACTTAGTCCGGGTAAACACAGAATTACCCTATGCATCGATAATCGTGTCGGACTCGAATTCGACCGATGGAGCCATGCTTTTAGCGAGTATACACAAACGTGCTGGAATGGGGTAGTTGGCCAAATTGAGCTCAGGGCAACTAATCGAATAGATTTTAAATCCATCCAGATTTATCCGGATATAGATAACAAAAAAACCAAAATTGTTTATCGAATTAATAATCCCGATGGTCTGAATATTGAAGGCTCTATTCGCTTTTCTGCTGCGACAGTGAATTCGAAAAATCAACATGCGACAGATAAATTTTCTATTGATATTAAGAGTTCAGAACAGGAAATATTAGCCGAAGGAGAAATCATGATGGGTTCGGATATGCAGTTATGGGATGAGTTTTCTCCAAACTTGTATGAACTGAGTTCGGTACTTCATCTTGATTCAAATGATAGTGATCTGATTGCCGCTAAGGAAACTTTTGGGATGCGAAAGATGGCTAGTGAAGGTGCTCAATTGACCCTGAATAATCGAAGAATATTTCTAAGGGGAACTCTTGAATGTGGAATTTTTCCTCTGACAGGATTTCCCCACATGGATGTAGAAGGATGGCTGAGAATTTGCAATATTGTCAAAGATTACGGCTTAAACCACATACGTTTTCACTCCTGGTGTCCGCCAGAAGAAGCTTTTATTGCTGCCGATCAGGTAGGTATTATTCTTCAGCCCGAATTGCCATTTTGGGCCGAGGCCACGCAGCCTGAAGATCCACTGAGTATTTTCCTCATGGATGAGATGATCCGAATTCTGGATACATATGGCAACCACCCGTCTTTCGGCTTATTCTGTATGGGAAATGAACTACGAGGCAACTTTGACATCATGGCTGGATTAGTGAAATTCGGAAAGCAGCATGATCCCAGACACCTGTACAGCGGCTCTACTGCACGTAAGCATCTTGCTGAAGATGAGTTTTATGTGTCTCATCAGACAAGTGGCGGAAGAATTACAACCTACGGTGCTCAGGGTCCACAGACTGATTATGATTTGAGAGAGGCTTACTCAGTTTTAAAGGTTCCGGGAGTGGCACACGAAGTTGGCCAACGAGCCGTATATCCGAATTTTGATGAGATGGAGAAATACACCGGAGTGCTTTATCCTAGAAATTTTGAACTCTTCCGCGATACTTTGGAGAAGCATGGAATGCTTGATCAGGCGAAAGATTTCTTTGATGTTTCGGGAAACATGACTGTGATGTTATACAAAGAGAGTATTGAAGCTCTTCTTCGCACACCAAATAGTGG
Organism: Bacteroidales bacterium; assembly: GCA_023145515.1. Taxonomy (GTDB): domain Bacteria; phylum Bacteroidota; class Bacteroidia; order Bacteroidales; family UBA12481; genus JABHCC01. Next base: position 17,343 of record JAGLDP010000153.1, on the reverse strand, counting down.
TGGATTTCAATTGCTTGATTTGCATGATTTTCCCGGACAAGGAACTGCCCTTGTGGGTATCCTTGATCCATTTTGGGATACAAAGGGACTTATTAGTCCGGAAGAATTCCGAAAGTTTTGTGGACCAACAGTTCCTATTCTTCGGATGGAGAAGCGGACATTTTTCAACGATGAACTATTCAAGGCGACGGCAGAAATCCATCATTATGATCAGCATGAATTAAGCAGAGCCAATCTCCGCTGGGATATCAAATCGGATGAAGGGAAAATAATTTCCTCAGGTAAGTTTAAAAGACAAACAATTCCGATTTCCTCCCTTACTGCTATTGGTGAAATCAAGGCCTCGCTTAGAAAGGTTAAGAATCCTCAGAGACTATTGGTGAGCATTTATGTGAATGAGAACATCCAGAATGAGTGGGAGATATGGGTATATCCAAGAACAAGAACCAACCAAGCTGAGACCGGCTATACCATTGCGAAAGAGATGGATGAGGCAACTCAAAAAATATTGAATGAGGGAGGGAAGGTATTATTGCTTCCAGATATTAAACAATTAGAAGGAAAGAACGGGTCTTTTCAAAACCATTTTTGGTGTCCGATTATGTTCAATTGGGAACCAATGACTATGGGAACTTTGGTCAAGAATGAGCATCCTGCATTTAATAATTTCCCAAGTGAGAACCATACCCGCTGGCAATGGTGGAATATTATCAGTCAGGCCGTCACTCTAAATCTAGAAGGCACTGCAGATAGCTTCAGGCCCATTCTTCAATCCATTGATACCTATGATCGCTGTCTCAAGCAAGGAATTATTTTTGAGGCAAAAGTGGGTAAGGGCAAGCTATTAATGGCAGCCATAGATTTTGAAAAAGATATTGAAAATCGTCCGGCCGCCCAGCAACTACTAAAAAGTTTGACAAGCTATGTAGAAAGTGATGCTTTCAATCCGCGTGAAATCCTATCAACTGAATTCATTGAGGGCATGTTTAATAAGCCCACGCTCACAACAGGAGCACGAGTAATGAGTTGCGATAGTTATGAAAAGGGCAATGAACCCGATATGGTGATTGATAATAATTTGTCGACGATTTGGCATACAGCCTATGGTAACCCGGGAAATTTTGCCGTAACCAGCAAACAGAAAGAATCCGGTTATCCGCATGAAATCCAGATTGAACTGGCAAATCTTACTGAGTTTAATGGCTTTGTTTACCACCCCAGGAAGGATGGCGTAAATGGGTATATTGCAGAATATGAATTCTATGTGAGTGACGATGGTGTAACCTGGAATTCAGCCATTGCTAAAGGAAGATTTTTAAAGAGTGATCAGGCACAAATTGTAAAATTCGATCAGGAACAGAAAGCCAGGTATATTCGCTTCGTTGCTGTTCAGGGTTTTAACGGACAAAAATGGGCATCCATGGCCGAACTTGAGTTGTTTAAAAAATAAAGAATAGTCTAATGAGAAAGTACATCCTATTAGTTGTAGCTGTAGGTTTTTTAGTTAGTTCTTGTACTAATGAGCTCAAAACACCCAATGTTTTGTTCATCATTTCCGATGACCTCACCGCAACAGCTGTGTCATCTTTCGATGGTACTATCTGCAAAACCCCCAACATTGATAAATTGGCATCTGAAGGCGTTCGTTTTACTCAAACCTATTGTCAATATCCGGTTTGTGGTCCGTCACGCGCTTCAATGATGTTCGGGTATTATCCACATGCAACAAAAACTTTTGGCTATGTAAGCGGACGAAAAAATGTTGGTCCGGATAGAAAATCCCTGCCCCAACTTTTTAAAGAGAATGGATATTATACAGCAAGAGTGAGTAAAATTTACCACATGGGTGTCCCAATTGATATTGAAAAAGGATCGAATGGCACCGATGATAAAGCATCCTGGACAGAGCGCTTTAACAGTCAGGGACCTGAATGGACGGCTGTTGGTGAAGCTGAATTGGTGCAGGGAAACCCAGATGGATCGATTGAGCGAAAGGGCGGGAATGTGATGACCATAGTGAAGGCCGATGGCGATGACCTGGTGCATTCAGATGGAAAAACAGCGAAAAAAGCCTGTGAATTAATAAGAGCACATAAAGATGAACCCTTCTTTTTAGCGGTGGGTTTTGTCAGACCACATGTACCCTTCGTGGCCCCAAAGAAGTATTTTGAAGATTATCCATTTAAGGATATTGTGATGCCTGATGTGATTGAAGGTGATTGGGATGATATTCCTAAGCGGGGAATTAATTATGTGACCAGTGTAAACGGACAAATGGATGAAGAAGATGAGAAAAAGGCTGTGGCTGCCTATTACGCTTCTGTTGCCTACATGGATGTTCAGGTAGGGAAGGTTTTAAAAACTCTCAAGGAAGAAGGTCTTGAAGATAAGACTATCGTAGTATTTACTTCTGACCATGGTTTTCACCTTGGTGAGCATAGTTTTTGGATGAAAGTAAGCTTGCATGAGGAATCTGTTAAGGTGCCTTTGGTCATTAAGGTTCCCGGCAGAAAACCGGCCATTAGCAGTTCATTTACTGAGTTGCTTGATCTTTATCCAACTTTGGCTGAGCTTGCCGGATTGGAATACTCTGAACATCTGCAAGGACTTAGCTTGGTATCAACCTTAAAAAATCCTGAAGTTAAAGTAAGAGACATGGCCTTTTCCGTGTCGCAAGGAGGAAGAACTTTCCTGCTGAGAACTGATCAGTATGCTTACATTCAGTATGATGAGGATGCCGGATCAGGGATGGAACTTTTTGATATGGAGAAGGATCCAAAACAATATACTAACTTGGTTGGTGATCCGGATTATGCCGATATTGTGCTTGACTTTCAGAAAGAGTTAAAGAAGAAATTGAGAAAAGTTCGGATTAATGATTTGAGTAAAGAATATTAATCTAACTCTTCCGCACGAATAATAACAAATACATAATTATGAAAACAAAACTGATTCTATTGCTTGCTATCCCCTTTCTATTTTTCCAATTCACACCAATCGAAACAGATGATCCACTGCCAGCATCAAAAATCCTGAAAACAGCTAAAAAGCAGGCTCGGAAAGAGGGTAAAAATGTATTCATAATGTGGCATGCCTCATGGTGTGGTTGGTGTCATAGAATGGATAAACAGATGAATGACCCTGAGGTCAAAGAATTCTTTGATGCCAATTATGTTATTATACATTTAGTCGCTAAAGAATCAAAAGACAATAAACACCTTGAGAATCCGGGGTCTGATGAAATGCTGGCTAAGTACAAAGGAGATAAGTCTGGGATCCCTTTTTGGGTAATTCTGGATAAAAAAGGAGATCTGTTAGCCGATTCATTTATGCGCACAGTTGGAGAAGATATGGAGCCAAAACTAACAAATTCCGGTTGCCCGGGACATAGGAATGAGGTTGATCATTTCATCAAAGTTTTGAAGGAAACAAGTGAGATGAAAGATGAAGATCTGGCAAAGATAGATAAGTTGTTTTTTATAACGAAATAGGAGGTCAGTAACATTATGATTGAAGTAAAAAATCTATTCTACTCTTATGAAAAGAACGGCGAGTATGCCGTTGAAGATGTTAGCTTCAAAATTGAAAGTGGAGAAATCTTCGGATTCCTCGGACCAAGTGGAGCTGGTAAATCGACCACGCAAGGGATACTTGCCGGACTACTGGAGCTCCAGAAAGGAGAAATTATAATTGATGGTCAACATCGTCATGGAATGCCAGACAAGGCATACTTTAATCGTATTGGTGTTGGCTTTGAGATTCCCAACGTGTATAAAAAGCTTTCAGGAATTGACAATTTAACTTTCCATTCACGATTATATGATGGTGAGACTGAAGACCCGATGAAAATACTAGAATGGCTTGGTCTGGCAGAGCATGCAAAGCAAAAGGCCAATTCCTATTCAAAAGGAATGAAGCAAAGACTTGGATTTGCACGGTCATTGGTCAATAAACCAGATATTTGGTTTCTTGATGAGCCTACTATGGGACTGGATCCCAACACAGCAAACAGTATAAAACGAATTGTTCGCAACAAGCAAGCTGAAGGAACAACCATATTTCTGACTACGCATAATATGTTCGTTGCCGATGAGCTATGCGACAGAATAGCCTTCATAGTAGATGGCAAAATTGCTGCTTTGGATACTCCAAAAAACCTTAAGTTAAAGTACGGACAGCATACTGTTACAGTAGAATATGCTGTGGAAGGAAAGCTAAAAGAAGAGACGTTTGGCATGGATGGCAACGATAAAGTGAAATTACAGCAGTTTATTGGTGATCACGATATTAAAACAATCCACTCTGGAGAACCTACTCTTGAAGAAATTTTCATCAAACTGACCGGTAGAGGTCTTGAATAGGAGGCAGCCATGAGTAAATTAAGTAATCTATATAAAAAGGATTTGATCCTGGGATTCAAGGATATCTGGATCTTATTGGAGATTGGCGCTGCAGTGATGATTACAGCTATGCTCATCTTTATTGTTCCCAAAGATATCAAGCGAGAGACATCCATATATATCCAGGATAATACCGGAGTTTTTGAACTCATGGTTGATCAGTTAGGTGGGGAGAAAAGCAAAAAAGGAGGACAATTATTTGTAGATAGTCGCGAAGACCTTGTGGAGGGGATGAGGAAAAATAAAACAGCTTTCGGAATGATTATTAGTCCGCGTGATAATAATAAATTCCATATTGAATTGCTTACTCAGCCCTATTCCAGCAATGCCATGGTGGAATTTCTTGAAGTGCAGATGACAGATGTATTTACAATGATTGCTGCACCAGACGAAGCCTATTCGCCTGATGTTTTCAATAAAGTGCGAGTCAGGGTTCTGAAAGAAAAAGTCAGAGATGAAATCCCCTTTAATCAAAGGTTGATACCTATGATACTGGTGTTTATCGTAGGATTTATGGGCCTGTTCACGATGATTTCTCTAATCGGACAAGAGAGAAGTGATCAAACAATTCGTGCCTACAAAGTAACACCATCCAGCTTGCTTACCTTGTTGATTAGCAAGCACTTATTATTGCTAACAATTGGGTTTATCACGTTCACAATTGTATACTTGCCCACCGTTGGCTTAAGCGGATATCTACTTGCTCTGCTAGTAATTACACCTACAATACTAATAGGCTCTTCACTAGGAGTTATGCTAGGTTCCTTTTTCGATAATCCTATGGGTGCTATTGGATGGGTATTCTTATTCATGGTGCTTTTTGGATTACCTGGAGTATCCCTGTTCGCACCTGCATTTTCACCTGATTGGTTGAAATTTATTCCATCCTATTATACTCTGTTTGGATTGGATGCTGCTATCTTTCCGGATGGTTACAGTAATGTTCTTTGGATTTCTGTAGGAGTCTTGTTTGGAATATCAGCAGTATTATTACCTCTGTCGAGTTGGATATTTACACGTAAACTGAGAAGGGAATTCTAAAATGAAACAACTAGTTCAAGTATTTATCACGGATCTCCGCATGAATCTCAAACATTGGATGGGAGCCTATATGCTAATTGTTCCAATGGCCATACTTATCGTGCTGCGATTTTTTATTCCAAGTATGGAAAGCACCACAACTACTTTGGCGATTGTAACTGCTGGTCCTAATGCCGTGAAACAAGAAATAGTTGAAGTATTGAATCCTTATGCAAAAATTAAGGAGGTTTCAAGCATTGATGACATGGAACAGAAACTAAGGGGAATTGGTTCAGTGGAAGGATTATACCGGGATAACGATGCTGACCAGCTCGTTAGCGTATTGGAAAAATCTATCTCAGGAAATTCAACATTTTCTGTGGCTAGTCAAATTATCAGACAGCACTACTACAAATTAAAAAATGGTGATTCTGAGCCTGTTGTAACATTTAGCTCAGGGGTGCCTGAAGAGTTATCAGCTCGATCTGTCATTTCGCCGGTTGCCTCAACCGGAGGTTCCATTTTCTTTGTTTTTATGATAATAATTTCCGGATTTATCATCGGACTAGGAATTGTGGATGATAAAGAGAATGGTACTGACAGGGCTATTCTGGTATCACCGGTTACAAAAACTGAATATTTTATTGGCAAAAGCATTTATCCGCTTATCCTTATAATGGTTTATGCCATTATTGCCTTACTGGTTTTGGGTTTGATGGATGTCAATATATTGCAAGTATATGTACTGGCAGTAGTATCATTGGCTACTACTCTGCTTTTCGGACTCCTGTTAGGTGCCCTTGCCCAAAATGAAAATGAAGCAATTGGAGTAGGTAAATTACTGTCATGGGTAGTGATGCTTGCCATCTTGGGAGGAACCCTGCTGCCAGATAATTGGCAATGGGCTGTTTGGTGGGCTCCATTCTTCTGGATTTTTGACATGATGGAAGGTGTTTTCACAAATGATATCGAGTGGATCGAAATTGCCTGGAAATCAGCTGTCACCATTGGCTTGACCGGAGTTTTCGCTGTATTACTCAGGAAAAAAATTAGTAAAGGACTTTCATAATTAAACTAAACCAATATTAGGAGGGACATTATGCTTTATTTAGGAATTGGATTAATCGTATATGCTTTACTTGTATTCTGGATTACCATAGCAAAACCGGGGAAAATCTGGAATATGGGTAAAATTCAAGGTTTTGTAAGTATTTTGGGTGATTTAGGTACAAGAATTTTCTTTGCCGTTTGGGGTGTAGCTGCGCTTGGATTTGGGATTTACTTCCTTCTAAAGGAATTAGCTTGATATTAATCCTTTCGTCATTTATTCAGTCTAAGCATTAAAACCATAACAAATGCTGGATTGCTATTTGAAAAGAATAACTATCACCTGTCTTTACATTGCCCTTTCAGTCACGGCCTTAGCTCAATCTTTGCCGAAGAATTTGAGTTTTGACGAAAATCAACATCGTCTCAAACTCAGCGGCACAGTAAATACTGGCTTGTACCAGCAATCGACTGTTGAACCAGTATATCTCGATTTTTATATAAGTAATTATTGGGCGAAACTAAAGCAATATTATGATAGTAATAACTATGTACTGGCACGACTTACATACAAAGGAGAAGTATACGATAGCGTTGGCATACAATTTAAAGGTAAAACCTCGTACAGGAAACCCAGTGAGAGGGGTTTAGATAAACTATCATTTGACATTAAACTTGGCCATGTAATTGACGGGCAAGACATTGATGGCTATTCCACTTTGAATTTCAACAATGCTTGGGAGGATCCCTCATTTCTTAAAGAAGTAGTGTACGGGAGCATGGCAAAAAAGCATATTCCAGCAGCTCAGGGAAACTTCATTCGCCTATATTTAAATGGTGCTGACTGGGGACTATATCCAAATATCCAGCAAGTTAACAATGACTTTCTGAAGCAGTGGTTCATGAACAATAACGGGATCAGATGGCGAGCCGATGCACCAAGCTCAACACCAGTAGATCCAAACAATACCGGTCCTAATTGGGGTGATGGCACAGCAGCTCTGAACTATCTTGAAAATGACAGCTCAGCGTACAAAAAATATTACACATTAAAATCATCGGAGCTTGAAAATCCCTGGGATTATCTCATTTCCGTTTGTGATGTTCTGAATAATACTCCTATTGAATTCCTGCATGATTCTATTAAAAACTATATCAATATCGATGCAACACTTTGGTTTCTGGCAACTGAAATACTTTTCTCTGATGACGACAGCTACGTCCACAAAGGGAAAATGGATTACAGCCTCTACATGGATGAAGAAACCGGATTGATGCAGCCCCTTGAAATCGATGGCAATTCAGCAATGAAAATCCAAAATTTCACCTGGGATATATTCTATCATGCTACAGATGAAAACTATCCACTTCTGAACCGATTACTACAAGTTCCTGAACTTAGACAACGATACATTGCCCATATTAAGACTATAATTGAGGATAGCTTCAATAATTACAGTTCAGAGGAGCTGATTGATCCATTGGCTACTCTGATTGATCAGCAGGTGAGAACAGATCCCAAGAAATTTCAGCCCTATGATAAATTTCTGTCTGGTGTCAATGAAATTAAACAGTTTATTGCTCAAAGACGAACCTTTTCACTTTCACGCATTGAGATGAAGGGAATCTCGCCTACCATCCAAAACTCTGGATTTTCAGTAAACAATGTGGATTGGGAAACCCCTAATGCTAATGAAACGGTTGAAATTAAAGCCAGTGCAAGCCACCCGGCAGGAATAAAGGAGATGAATCTATACTATGGAAGCGGCTTCTTTGGCAATTTTGAAATGATAAAGATGACAGGAAATGGCCCAACATATACTGCTAATATTAAAGGCTTTACAGCTGGCGAATATGTTCGATATTATATAGAAGCTGTTGCCAATGATAACAGAAAAACCAGAACATACGAACCTGCCGGAGCAGAACATGACGTTTATGTGTTCAGAGTGAATATTGCTGAGCTGACCTCATCAGAAGTGGTGATTAACGAGCTTATGGCTTCTAATGATAAGATTCTTGTCGATGATGCAGGTGAATTCGATGATTGGATTGAATTGTACAACAATTCACCGATTGATATTCAGCTTGATGGGTATTACTTAACTGATAATCCTACCAAACTGGATAAGTGGCCCTTTCCTGAGGGCACAAGTATTCAAGCCAATGGTTTTCTTATACTTTGGGCTGATAAGGATGAAGAACAAGCAGGTCTTCACACCAATTTCAAACTTTCTGCATCTGGAGAAGAATTGTATTTGGTCAATAATATGGGACAAATAGCAGATCAAGTGTATTTTACTGCTCAAACAGCAGATGCAAGCTATGGAAGACTACCTAATGGCATTGGAGCATTTCAGAAACTCTCACCCTCGCCAAATACTCATAACAGTACATCTCTGAATTCTGAAACAATTACAGCAACAGAAATTGAAATATTGATTTACCCAAATCCGGCTAGTGATTTTATTAATATAATTTTCAGCGACGGACAATTACGAAAGCTGTCAGTTTTCGATATTACCGGCAAAAAAATAATGAGTGTCGAAAACACCAGTCAAATTGACATTTCCCAAATAAAACCAGGCTTGTATATTCTAATCTACGATGAACATCCCCTCACGGCTAAGCAGGTGATCCAGCATAGCAATGCCATATACCACAACAGCAGTCACAACAGCTGTATGTTCTTGATATTCAGGAATTGACTTGTCATATGTATCTCGCTCAGTGTGCCAGATTTCACCATAATTGAAATCATACCCTTTTGGATCCGCAGTACCAAATGACATTGTTGGCACACCTTTCATCGCAAAATAGGCATGGTCTGATCCTCCTCCTCTGGTTGGTATACGACGCGGCGTAGCCTTTTTTAATGTAAATGGAAAATCAGGATTGATACTATTTAATGGCTCACAAATCTTTTCAAGATCTTTATACATGCTTTCCGGAACACTCAGGCTATTGGCTACTGTTGGTCCGCCATCCCTGTTAAAGTAGTTAGCAATCTTTGGCCATTTGTCCTCATTACTTAGCACCCAGTGTTTTGATCCCAATAATCCGAATTCTTCTCCTGCCCACAAGCAAACCAGAATAGTCCTTTTTGGCTTTCCACCAGCTTCCATAATCAAACGTGCAGCCTCCATCGCTGGGGTTATTCCTGATCCGTCATCAACTCCTCCGGTAGCCACATCAAACGCATCCAGGTGTCCGCCCATCATAACATATTCATCAGGAAATTCAGTTCCCTTTATAACGCCAATTACATTATGGTATTTAACCGGACCCATTTTAAAATGGTTACGAATATCAAACTCCAACTGGAAATACCGTCTCTCTATTACCATCTGCTTGATCACTTCATACTGGTGTTCGTCGAGCTTGATATCAGGTATAGTCGGCAGAGTTTCGAAAGTCATGTAATTATTATTAACATTCTTTCTGTCGTATAAAACCCTGATTGGAGTAGATGACGACTGAATGATTCCCAGAATTCCGGCCTCAACCATTTGCTTATAAAACAAGCCAACCTCTTCCTTGATTGGCATCATTTCTTTCTTGTTATCAGGATTCATGTAGTTATATCTACGAAGGCCTCTGTTATTTTCGTCGGCTTCCTTATTCCCTTCAATGATTTCAGCTCGTCTGGTATCTGCCACAGGAGAATAATCAATAGGCCAACCACTGTTTTTACCTCCGATTAAAACCCATGCACCTTTCAATTTCCCCTTCATCCTATTAAATTCAGACTGGGTTTTTGGCTCCATCAGTACATGTCCGCGCTGAACACCATGCGTTCCGGAAGTATAAGATGGCGTAGCAAAATGAAGAATCATTCCATCTTCACTTAACATACGTCCGAACCAAGGACCTCTGTTAAATCCAACAGCTAACTCACCGCACTCATCCATAATCACATCCATTCCCCATTCCTTAAACTTATATGCAGCCCATTCTGCTGCATTATCATAAGCATCTGAACCAATCAATCGTCCGCCAAACCGTCCTGTCAAAATATCAAGATGATTCATAGATTGATTATCCGTTGTACCGATCTCAATAATCTTTTTAACTACTTTTTTGTTCTGGGAGAAACCCCATCCGGATGATAAGATTAACAATCCGGCTAATAAGAGTAAGGATGTCTTTTTCATAATTATTGTTTTTAGTACATGCAATTTACGTATTCATGTCTATATCCTGCTATAACGAATATGTGTTACACAACAACCGACTGCTGTTGTGTTCAGTATTGACCTGGTGTAAGCCCGGTTTTTGCACGAAAGTGCTTGATAAAGGTTGATTTGGAATTAAAGCCAATTCTTCTACCTTCAACTTATCAAAATATGGGACTTTTGATTCCTGTGGAAAAACATCAGGATACGGTTTATAAAATGGTCCTGATTTCAATTCACTCAAAGCTTCTTCAGGTAGAAAAATAAAAAAAAAAGCTACCTTGGTGTTCACTCCATTTCAAAGCTAAACCTATGAAACATTCTACACCTAATTCAAGCAAAAAAAACAATCTCCTTTACATTAACATCAGTTTTATCCTTCTTTCATTTCTAACCTTTTGCTTCACGACAAACGCTGAAGCACAAGATTATCCTCGCGCAAGATTTTTTCATGCAATCACTGCTGATGAATCAAATTTGTACATTTTTGGTGGTTTCGAGGCAACAGATGGGCGTCCGGGCCAGCAAGGAATGACCGGAGATTATGAGCTTGGGAACAGTTTCTGGGCATTTGCCTTTGATGCACTTGGCTGGACAAACCTCTCTTCCGATACTGATCCTGATGTGCGTTGTGGTCATTCTATGGAACTTTTGGGTGACGGTAATAGCGAACTTACTCTTTTTGGTGGCAAGGGTGATGATGAAGACAATTACCTCAGGGATACATGGAGAGGTGATTGTCAAGCTGGAGGATGGGAGGATGCGCATGCAACGGGTTGTGTTCCGGTAAACCTGGCAAATTATGCCAGTGCAGTCCTTGGCGGAGAATGGTATATAAGCGGAGGATATCAGAAATATAACTCCAGTGGAACTCTGGTTAGAGGAGTAGTTGACTATACGTACAAGTATATCGGAAGCAGTAATTCATGGGAATGCCTGTCTTGTCAGAATACACCTCCGGGCGTGCAAAGAGGTAGTGGGTTTAGCTATGGTGGCAGATTCTGGTTATACGGAGGCTATCAGGCTGACGGTACAATATCTGACAGGTTGGTGAGTCTTGATCCTGAAACAAATACCTGGACAGATCACACGCCGGCTAATCCGGGAAACGACTGGCCCGAGGCTCGTTATGACCAACAAGCCGTAGTGCTTGGCGATGAACTGCATATCACTGCTGGGTATGGGGTAAATAGCGATCTCACAGATCATTGGGTATATGATTTATTATCTGGAGAATGCACCAAACAAGAAGACGTACCTGAAGAAGTTCAACTCAGACACTCAAAAGCAGTAGCCGGTCCTGGTGGAACAATCTACTACTTCGGTGGAGAAAAAGACAATGAACCTCTTGATAATTTCTACAAGCTGGAAGAAGGTGAAAAGTGGTCAAAATTCGACAAGCAGGGAAAACGCTGGAGAAGAGTTGGTGGAACAACTGTTTTTCTGAATATGCAGATTGAGCCGGGTGAAGCCGCAGATAATGGATGCAACGTAATTCCAAATGTTGGTGAACATGAATATGAAGAAGGCGCAGAAGTAGAACTCAGTGCCATCGAAAATGCCGAAAAAGGATGGTACTTTTTGAACTGGACAGGCGTACCCGGGGGCAGCAGTAAAACCACACTCGTTACCATGGATAGCGATAAAGATGCAGTGGCCCACTTCAAAGAGGTTAAGCTCCTTGTCACCGGCCGGGTTGATACCATCTTTTGTCGATGTGATATTGAAGAATTACCCAAAATTGTAAACCTTACCAGGATGACAGCCCTGGGTGACGACTGGATGGTTAACAGCCTTACAATTAATGCACTTGAAGGCTCCGGAGATGAGGTTAATCAGGTAAACTCAGTGTTCGTCACATTCGGGAATAACAGGATTGCTGAGGGTCACTTTTTAGAAGACGATGGAAGCGTCACTCTTACACTGGATCCGGCTATTAGTATTCCCGAAAATGAAACATTCACAGTAACTATCCACTATGAATTTAAGAACATTACTCAAGAAGTTCTGGAAGAAGAGGTTCTCATATTCAGAACAGATGTAAATGCACATGGCTCTCCTGTACATTATGAGAATGGACTCATAGAAGGCAAAGGGAAAGGTTTTGTCTGGATTGGTCGGGTGTGGAGTTACGAAAAGAATATAGCTTACCCATCAATTGGTAAAGCGCTATCAGCTTCCTTTAATAGTAATGCCACCATTATGCTTTGCCCTGAGGAGTTCCATGAGAACGTCTACTTTGGATCTGCAACCTACATGTTAACACCTGAACGTTTTGGAGAAAAACGAGCCACTATTATTGGTGGTGGTGATGATGCGCCAACAATAACATTAACTGGTGAATCTGCCAATTTTAAACGGATAATATTCAAAAGTACCACTGACAATTGTATAGCAACAAGTGCTGCATACGATGATATCAAGAACCTCTCCTTGGAGTCTTGTAGCTTGTTATCCGGGTCGGGTTTTAATAGCGGTCTTTCTTTACTCGATTTAAAAAACCTAATTGTTAAGAATTGTGATTTTCAAGGAGGATTTTCAGGTATTTTCAGTGCATATTCCAGTAAGGTCAGTATAGATGATTGTCATTTTAGTAATAGCAAAGTAGGCATAAATCTAGTTCGTTGTAAAGAAATTACTATTTCCAACAGTTCAATCACTTCTTGCGATCTTGAGGGAGTGCGCATATTCGACAATTCACTGGATTATAAAGTCGCTTTATCAAACGTTCACGAAAGCAATAGTAAATATGGGTTTGCAATTACCACCAGTTATCTCTCAATTAATAATTGTTCAGCCAAAGAAAATCAAATTGCAGGATTTAAGCTTCATGATGTATCCCTTTTCAGCATTTCAGGCTGTCTGGCAAGTTTCAATAAGACCCCGGGAAAGGCTATTGGGACAGGAATCGAACTAAGCGGCTGTCAATATGGTACAATAAGCAACAATCACCTCTTTCAGAACTGCTCTGGTATAAAAATGGAAAATACTTTCAGTATAGCACTTAGTGGAAATAAGATCTCAAACTCCACTTGTTGGAATACCGGTATCAATCTTGATAATTCTTCGCCTACACTGAAAGGAAACAAAATCAGTAATAACCATGGTGCAGGAATTCTCGCAACAAACGGTGCAGAACCGATTATCATCGGGAATAACATTGACGGCAATACGGTAGGTGTTGAAAACCAAGACCCAACAGTTCAACTGCAGGCCTCAGGGAATTACTGGGGCACAAATAACGGGCCGGGTGAAGAGGATATTTCAGGGGTAGTCAATGTCGATGAATGGCTTAACAGCCAGGTTGAACTGGTAGCATCTTTTGGTGCTGACACCCTGTTTCTATTGCCTCAAACAATTGATACAATTACCCTGTATCTGAACAATCTGGAAAGTGAAACCGACCAGCTTCAGGTATCATGGAGCGATGAACAGGGATGGATACAGGGAGATGTTCGGGGAACAGTGGATATTAATGACACAGGAGGAACACAAGAGATTCATCTGAACGCTCCGGAAGAAGACAGTCCGGCAAATCATCTTGCTATCCTGGCTCAATCAATCAATGAACCAGACAGAACTGTCAGAGATACAGTAGTGCTGGTAACCTATCATCCTGAATTATCTGTCTTAACAGCCTTTCCTGACAGCGTGATGCTAAAACCCGAAGACAGCCTTCAATTGACAGCTACAGGCTATGATCAACACAATTACAACTTCGAAGGAGAATGGGTGTGGACAACTACTTCAGGAACAGTTGAACCACAAGGCCTGCTCGTTTGTCCTGAAACCGAAGGGGAAATTACAGTTACTCTTACCGATCGGCAAACAGGACAAGATACACAGGTGAGGTTTTACTGTACAAATGAGGAAGAAACTGTTCAAAACATACTGATAAAACCAATGCTTGACAGTCTGGTTCCTGACATGAGCATTGGCTTTGATCTAAGAGCATGGAATCAGTTCGGATTTCCAACAAATTGTCAGCCTGAATGGACATGCGAAGGAGGAAGTATTGATGAATTCGGAAGCTACACTGCCGGAGATGAACTGGGTTGGTTCACAATCACAGCCACAGACCCGAATAGCGGTGCTACCGGCACTTGCCAGGTGAAAATTGTTACAGCGCTGGGAAAAAAACAAATCCAAATAAATCAAAATATCCTGATTTATCCCAATCCTGCTAACAATAATATCAGAATCTCTAACTTGCCACTCGGGATTGAAAATATCCAAATTACATTATTTAACACACTGGGACAAACAGCATTAGAGAGATCTTTCCCTTCTCATAGTAGTGCACCCATGAGTCTGGATATTGGCGATTTGCCCAAGGGTTTATATTTTATTCAGATTGACACCAATATGGGGCAATATCAGGCTAGGTTTATCAAAGAGTGAGGACTCAAAGGCTTCACTCTTCTGCAAGCTTCTCCAGTATTTCAAGCTACTTTCTGAAAAAGGTAACCAATGTTACTTTTTTCAGAAGAATATTTCCTTATCTTTATTGTTAAAATAAGTTAATTATTAATAACCTAAACTTTTAAAAAAAGCATGTTATGGTTGATTCAGCTATGGTCTTAAATGGCCAAACTATTGCGTATACCTGTTATACCATTGCCATCATTCTTATTATGGCATGGTTTGCAATTCAGGTAACAAAAAAAGGAAAGGGTAATCCTGTGAAACCTGCTATTTTCTACACCTTTGTAGGAATGCTTGTTGTATTGGGCGTATCCCTTCACATTATTACTTACAACACTATTCCCTGGACCGAGATGGATTTGCATCGCAGTGATTACACACCAGATCGTTCTTTCAACATTGTTGTTGAGAATCACGAGTTTAAGCTTCCTTCTGCACAGTTGGTTGCTGAAGTAGGTGAAATTGTCGAATTTGATGTTACTTCAAATGATCTCACTTATGGATTTGGTTTATTCAGGGCAGATCACAGCATGGTGTTGCAAATGCAAGTGGTTCCTGGTCATCGGAACGATATCCTCTGGAAATTCCTGGAACCAGGAGTGTATACTATAAGATCAACAGAGTATTCTGGTCCGAAAGGTATCGCTATGGTTGTTAAGGATGCTGTGAAAATCATCCCAAAAACATCTGAATAATCCTATTACAAACTTTTAAAAAAACTATTATGAGTTTCTTCAAAACATTTATGAATGGAGAGCAGGGATTATTCAAGCCTAATTCCCTCACTCCCATGCAGAAAATCGTTCTTCGATTTGTGGTTGTAGGCCTTGTTTTTTATGCCTTTGCCGTTATCGAAGGTATGTTAATGCGACTATATGAAATTGGTCCGTTTGATGCAATGAGTAACGATCAATTCTTTGCCATACTTACTGCACATCCCCTTGTAGGAATCTTTGGCTCTACCTATGCAACAGTATTTGGTGCCTTCCTTTTTCTCGTACCATTTCTGATGGAAAAACCTCTCTGGAGCATCAAGATGGCTAACTGGACATGGATATTAATCGCCTTCGGAACTTTACTCTTCTGGGGAGCTGGCTTCATTTCTCACTATTCACCCCTCTACACTTTATACTGGCCTTTACCCGTTGATTTTGAGCAGTTCAGCGTATGGGGAGGTACATTTTTCATTACAGGTATAGCTATCGTGATGGTGGGATCCGGACTCTTTGTTATTAACATCTTCAAAACCATCACCTATACTCCTGAAGGATGGGATAAGCAGCCAGCAGGAAAATTGCTAGGATCTGCATTAGGAACTTCTGGTATTGCAAACATATTCCGTAAGAAGAAAAAACAAAAGGAACATCTTGTTCCATTACCAGTAGCTGCTATAGCACGTGGATCAGTTGACGTAGGCTTGAATGTATTGATCATCCTCTTTACCGGAGTATTGATTCTGGTTTTTATGGTTGCTGCAATTTTAGGCCACGACCTTAAGGATACTGCAATAGATTCTCTCCTCTATAAGAATTGGTTCTGGTGGGGACTTGATCTTATTGCTGATGGATTAGTATTGATCTTTGTTGCTGGTACCTGGTACTTACTTGCCACTATGATTACAGGTAAGAAACTGTTCATGCAAAACATTGCCCGGGCAGCCCTTCTGGTTGAATTGGTTGTTTCCTGGACAGTTTGGTCGCATCACCTTCTTGCTGATCAGTCTCAACCAGCAATCCTTAAAGTGCTATCAGGAGAAATGGTAACAGCTTTTGAGTTGATTACTCAGGGCTTAGCATTCTTCATTGTTCTTGCTACTCTTTGGGCTGCTCGTCCGCTTAAGATGACTAACCCCCTTAAATTCTTATTGGGTGGATTATTAGGATTTGCCCTGGCAGTACCAGCCGGAATTATGCAAGCTGACGTTGGACTGAACCGAGTTCTTCACAATACTCAGTGGATTGTTGGACCTCACGTTCACGTAGCAATCCTTATTGGTCTTACCATGACATTGTATTCAGCAATCTATACGCTCTTCCCGATTGTAACCAACGGAGCAAAGTTATATAGCCAGAAATTGGCTAACATACATTTCTGGTTCCACCTTCTGGGAGGTATTGGAATGGGAGCATTTATGGGTATGGCCGGATTAAAAGGAATGCTCAGGAGAACACTATATGTAAATGGAGAATTCGAGACCTTGATGATACTGGCTGCAGTTTCAGGAGCCTTTCTCCTCATTGCCTTCCTGGTCTTCTTCTATAATATTGTTATGAGTC
>JAGLDP010000152.1 GCA_023145515.1 Bacteroidales bacterium | reverse complement strand
TATATGGTGAATAAAAAAAATTTGGATGATAAACAGGTACTATTGCTGAAATAATGGACATGGAGCCTTCAATATCAATTGATAATCTAAATCTTTCAATTTCTCTATAGCAATCCAAAAAATAGCCATTCTCATCAATTTTAGTAATTACTGCATCCGATAGGTATAGATATCCTGGTACCTGTGGAAAAATACCATTGTCTTTAACCAAATCTGAAAGATAGAATTGTGTTGACCAAATAATGCTATCTCCCACTAATCCGTCAAGCCAAATATTTGCAGAGGAATAGAAAACATTATCCGGATTGCAGGCAAGAGCGTAAACATTTGTATCTCCAACAAAAGTTTTGGTTAATGAAACCGAATAAACAGTGTCATTAATATTCAATAAGGAGTAAATGACAGGTTTACTGTCTACCTTATCAATCACATCTATTTCATTATCACATGATGATGACAAAAGGATGACCAGTAGGACAAATAATTGTTTAATCAATTTCCAGCTCATGCTCAATGAAAGTTGTTTAAAAAATTGAAGTATAGGGAAACATTTCCCTATACTTCTCATAACACTCATTTTAAGGATTTGGCAAATCACTCATATCAAAAGACATTTTCTGCAAAAAATATCCTCCGGTTGTCTTTGTTACACGATTATCATCGGTATTTATACTACCATTGTTTTCCCAACTACTTGATGAAGTAGCCTTAGTATACACTTGGCATGTGGTATGCTCTGAGGCTGCTGAGTAGTAGTACTTTAGGGTTGATGTAATTACTGCAGGATCACTGGTATTGTATTCAATATTATTGGTTGAGAAAACTGTGTAAGTATTATCCTCAAACCAAGGGCCAGCTAAATCCACCCGGACAGCGTAGTAGCCACCGGCACCAGAAATTTCGACCATTGTGTAACTAGGAGCTGGGGAAGGAGCTGGAGCAGGATTCACAAATGACTGTGTCCCGATTGTAAGTGACAATAAAACTGCTAAACAAGTAATAATTCTAATTATTTTTTTCATTTTCGTATTGTGTAAAGTTACTGTTTCCCACCATATTAACTATAGCAATTTGAGCTATATCAGCCAGGTGGAGACTGATTTCGAAAACAACTCTTCCAAATTACTTTTATTTGTTATTGCTGATATTCAGATAGAAAAATTACAATTATTATTAAATATTTTTTTTCATCTTTGAACTGTGTAAAGTTATTGTTTCCCACTATTTTGACGATAACGATTGAGCTATGCCAGCCAGGTGGGAGGTGGGCATAGCTTTTTCGTTACACATAATACCAACAAATATGTCTCACGAGGAACTCAAAAAAACCTGGCTCAGCAATTACCAAACAGCCCCAAAGCAGCTCGAAAAAATGAGCCAGGTAAAAGGCTTGGTATCAGCCTTCAACGCAAATATTGATGCAGTTATTAAAGTCTCTGGAGAAAGTATCCGGAGATTAATTGAGGAGCATCAGCTTGATATAAATAATGTGACTCAGCAAGGTGAAAGATGTATCCAAAACCCTGAGGATGCTATCCGTGGGCTAATTCATTGTTTCAAAAATGGTATTGCTGAAGAATGGCTGATTGAGGATGTCGCTGTTTTCAACTGGCTTCAGAAAAACCTGGGATATGATAAACTTCAAATGGGCGGACAGGGTGGAATTGTAGCCAATGTGATGGCTGTGTGTGGAGTAAATCCGGTCTATGTGCACTGTGCTTCTTTACCAGCTGAGCAGACTGGTCTTTTCCTTGATCTTGAAAACCTGAAAACCACCGATAACAAAGGAGAGCTTAATCAGGCCAATAAAACGGTAAGAGCTGATGAAACCCCATTGATTCACTGGATTATCGAATTTGACGTTGACGATAAACTGCTGATTGGAGGCCTGGAAATCAAATGCCCGAAATCCAATCGATTCATCGCCACTTATGACCCTCTGAACTTCAAACTTGCCATTGATCCTCACTTCGCAAAAGCAGTTTCAGATCCGGATAATCATCTCGAATATGTAATCCTTTCCGGCTATCAGATGCTAAAAGAACAACTTCCTGACGGCACAAAAGGAGCTGACCGGATTGGAAATTCTATGCGCATAATTGACATCTGGAAAGAAAACCACCCCGGGGCAATTCTTCACCTGGAAATGGCCTCCACTCAGGATTCGGTAATGAGAAAACACTTGCTTGACACCGTAGCAAAAAAAGTTGACAGCCTGGGCTTTAATGAGCGTGAACTGATTGATCTGCTTGAGATTATGGGCGAAGATGAACTGGCAAAGATCTGTTTGGAAGAAAGCTCTTCAGCAAATCTTTTCAGAGCCATGGTAAAAGTGCAGGCTTACACAAACTGTCCTCGTCTGCAACTGCATATGTTTGGATTGTATCTGACAATACAGAAAAAGGAATTCCGTATTACTCCGCTCCAAAACCGCAACGGGATGCAGCTTGCCGCAACCATTGCAGCAGCAAAAGCCGGTACAGGAGCAATTAATACCAAAGATGTTTTACTGTGGGCAAACGGCAAAACAGTTTCAGATGTTGGTTTGAATGAATTGTCAGCACTCAGCAGGGAATTATCCGGTCTCGGCATCACCGATAAATCGGAACAGGTTCGCCGGGATAATAATTTGATTAATACAGGCCTGACAGAATTTGATGTTCTCGATGTAATTGCTGTCCCTACAATTCTAATCGACAAGCCCGTTACCCTGGTTGGCATGGGTGACACTATTTCGTCCATCTCACTGCTTGCTGCTAACTAACAGCTTTATAAATCGATTCTTTTCATAATTTGGCACTCTAATGTCGCTAATATGAAAACAAAAGTTGCATCTTCATTCTTACTCTTAGCCTTAAGTCTTAATTTCTTTACCTTATATTCTCAAACAGGCTATCCTCCTGAACTATTTTCTCAGGCAGAAAAATCCAATTTTGCAGAAACGACTCTAAGCAAAGATGTCAGAGCCTTTGTTCTGAAGCTGGAGGAACTATCAGATCTGGTCAAAGTTGAAACATTCGGACACTCGCTGAGCGGACAAGCACTTCAGTTAGTTATTATGGCCAATCCCAGAGTTAATTCACCCGAAGAGGCCAGGGCTAGTGGCAAACCAGTAATATATATTCAGGGAAATATTCATGCCGGTGAAGTAGAAGGAAAAGAAGCCACGATGACGCTGATGAGAGAGATTGCTTTTGAAAACAAACAGTATTTGCTAGACAATCAAATCATTCTTTTTTGTCCGAATTTTAATCCGGATGGCAACGACAAAATGGGCCCCAATAATCGCCGCAATCAAGATGGTAGTCCGAAACTAACCGGAGTAAGAGCTACCGGAGAAGGTTTTGATCTCAACAGGGAAGGACTTAAGCTTGAAGCTCTGGAGGCCAAAGCCCTGATAAAAAATGTATTAATCAGATGGGATCCGGCGTTGCTTGTTGATCTTCATACTGACAACGGCTCATGGCACGGATATGCAGTAAACTACGCCCCGGCATTTACTTCTGCCGGACACCCGGAGCCTACTCGATATACAAAAGAAGAAATTTTTCCATGGATCCAGAAGGATATCCTTGATAGAACTGGTGTAGAAACATGGTGGCACGGCTACCTTCGTATGAGAGAAGGAGAAAAAGGTTCTTATACAGCATATTCACATCAACCCAGGTACCTGACTAATTATGTCGGGCTCAGAAACCGGATGGGAATTCTTAGCGAATCTTTTGCCCATCAGCTATTTGAGAAACGGTATCTAGCCACATATTTGCTGATTGAGGCTATTCTGAAGTATTCTAATGATCATGCTGAGGAAATTATTGATATGATTCATCTGGCAGATCAACAAACCATTGAGCTTATCAAAACTCAAGCTGGAAAACTTCAAAAAGGAGTAAGATACGCACTAACTCAAGATCCTGAGTTCGTTGATATTATTGTTCGTGAAACAGAGGTATACAAAGATGCCAATGACAGACGCAGAACTCGTGGGACAGGAAAAATCAGCTGGACCGAAAGGGTAAAGCATTACAATTCATTTGAACCAACTCTTCTCAGTACTGTACCAAAGGCTTATTATTTTTCAAAGGATTTTAAAGCAATCGCTGAGAAATTACAAGAACATGGGATAGAAGTGGATCAATTGGATGAAAAGATAAGACTTGATGGTGAAGTGTTTGCCATATCAGAATACAACAAAGCCTCCAGATCAAGATATCCCGGCCATAAGCCAGTTACTCTTAAAGGAGAATTTTACAGCAAAAAACGAAGCTTCAAGGCAGGTGATTATCGGGTTAGTCTTGAACAATCGCTAGCATGGTTGATCTTTTATTTACTAGAGCCACAGTCTGATGATGGCTTAGTATATTGGAACTATTTTGACGAATGCCTTGAGGGGGGAGATTCGGATTTTCCGATCTTTAAAGTACATAAGTAAGGGCACGCTAAAAAAACAGCATTTCATTGCCTATTTTATTAAGCTCAACCCTTCCAATGAAGATGCATCATTTGGACGGTTAAGCAAGGTTTTATTGAAAAGGGCCTTAGCATCCTGAGTTTTCCCAAGGCGGAGTTTCGTCCATGCCAACAAATGCAATCCATCATAATCAAATGGAAAGAGATTGACCACTTTAGCAAAATATTTTTCGGCCAAAGTGTATTCCTCTCGTCCGTAGTACACAAGGCCAAAGCGATAATTAGCCATGCTATTATTAGGATCAATATCCAATATCTCCTCATATACTTTAATAAGCTGATCCCATTGCCCCATTGATGAGAGCGGATAAACCAATCCAAAACGCGCTTCGATTCCATATGGCATCAGCTGAGTTGCCCTCCTGTAATAGCTCTCTGAATCATCAAGTAATCCTGCTTTATAGCTTAACCATCCTAAGCGTAAATTGACCTCATAAGAATCCTTGTCAAACACTTTTTTCAGAGCATCAGCTGCCTTTGTATAATCACCATCACTTTCAGCTTTGTAGCTAACTGCAAAAGCAGATGATAGTTCTTCATAATTTTGTGCTACCCCATTCACCCCTATTGAAAAAACAAGCAATATGAATGTCAATTTTCTTAAAATATCCATGATAAACCTCCAAAGAAACTAAATGTTGTAAAATTTTGTAATACTGGCTCCACAATCTCATTATCCAAATAAATATTTGCATAATGATCCCTTTCTTGATAAAACCCTGAAAAACTAAGCTGAAGATGCGGAATCAAACCCGGAAGAATCAGGCTTACTCCGGTACGTGAGCGAATTGGATACCTGGTATTGAATAAATGATACCCAGAGGCGTCAGACCAGTTCGATAGATTTCCAAAAAGGTAACTGCCTTCAATATGGAGCCCTTTTATTAGCTTGGCACCTACCTCTACTTTCCATACTTCTTCATAGTCTTTCACCTGATCAAGTGGCAACATACGGTCATATCCGGCATTCAGATAATAATTAATATTTCCGAAGGGATAATACCTTAAAGCAAGACCTGATTGATAATAAACACCCTGCCAAAAATTATTAATTGATAGGTGAAAATCGAGGTCAAGCTTATTCAGATGTTTGCCAACAAAGCCCCCTATATATCTCTGACTATATTTCTCTTTCCAATCAACAAATCCATATAATCCAGAATTGTCAGCCTGATAATAGCTAGCCGAATATTCCCCTTCAACTCCATGGTAAGCCAATCCGGCATACCATGAATCAGGGAAGTTATATACATATCTGAGGTACACTCCATTTTGAAGATCACTATGCTTGAATTCCGACAAATTATCACCGGTGTAAACCTCTTGAAGAGTTTGTGTGTCAAATCGATTAATTGACAATGTAAAACCAGAGTTATATCCAAAGTTAATACCTGCACTTACACTCTGATAATTCATAGATGACATATAATAACTACTGACAAAATCATCAAGGGGTAAACCTTCTTTCAATTCATCTAAAGAATTATTAGTAAACCTACCTGCATGTATAGAAATGCCAGAAAGAGACAGTTCCTCAGGCAGGTTCATCTCAATTCGCTTTTTTATTGGCATTTTCTTAATCAATCTCCTTGCCTCCCCTGATCTACCACTAAAAACATCTGCAAAATACAGGTAGTACAAGCTAGTGGGATCTTTAGGATTGAATTCAAGTGCTTTCAGCAGGTTCTTGCGGGCATTTTCATAATTACCCCTATTGTACCAGGCCATAGCCAATCGCATTCTCATGTAGTAATAATCGTAGCCATACTCAAGAGCTTGCTCTCCTACTTTTATCAACTGCTTCCAATTCTGATCGAGGTACAATTGATAAGTCTTCTGGTCTAGTTGTATCCTGTCAGGTTTATCCTGGGCTTGCATTGCTGCACTCACAAAAAAGAAAAACAGCACTACTATGAATTTCTTTCCCATTTCAGTACAATTTTTCTATTTTCTGAATTACCCATTAAGCTTAAACCGCTATCATTCATCTCAACATTGAAAATCCAGCTTTGAATATTCTGCTTAAAAACGCATAATCGAACTTCAGATTTCATGCTGATCTCTTCTCCTCCCAAAAGATCTTGTTTGTCAGGTAATCCTAATGAATATCTGCCTGCCAAATACAATGCAAATGGGGCAATAAAATCCTGTACCATAAGCGCAGCTTTTGAAAATACTCTGTTTGGAGGAAACTGGTCATGAATTATCGTTCCCGAACCATAAAAAAGAGGTACTCTGAACAAGGCAAGATAAAAAATGTACAGAGGAGATTTTCTATTGCCCTCAAAATGAACAAAATAGAATGTTTGTCCATCCATTTGATAAAAAGCCTTTGATCCTGAATTCAGGCATTCAAAATAGCTTTCATTAAATGCAGTTGTCTTAACTTCCCAGTATAAATCACTCTCTTCATTATTCAAAATATATTTCAACTTCAAACGCTGACCGGGAATAAAGGTGAATAGCTTATGAAACAATGGTATTGGCTCAGGATTACGAACTAAATCACCCTGCTGAGGTAAACTAAAGGATTTTGATTCATCAACAGATTCCATCTTCTTCATATAATATCCAATAGGATACTCCAGGGTACTGGAATCCACATAAGGAGTTGCCTGCAATTGAAAATGGATGTGAGGTTCAGGACTTCGCCCTGAGTTTCCACAGGTTCCCAGTTGAGTACCACGGGCAACCCAATCTCCTTTTCTAACTTGAATTGATCCCTTTTTAAAATGCGATAGCTTAGCATAGAATTGTTCGTCAATCTTCATAATAACAGTATTCCCCCAGTTATTTTTCAGATTAACATGTCCAAGCGGATTATCCGGTACGCCATCAATCAATTCAACAATATAACCATCAGCCGGAGCCAAAACAGGCTTATCATAAGCCAGAAAATCGGCAAGCTTGATACCTTCATTCTGATA
>JAGLDP010000151.1 GCA_023145515.1 Bacteroidales bacterium | reverse complement strand
TATTTTGGACTGGCTTTTAACATTGCCATGGCGGTTGGTCCTGCTTTGGGGTTGTTGATTATGGGAGATGATCGATATGATCTTTTGTTTTATTGTGGACTTGCTCTGTCATTTGCGGGTTCACTATTTTTATTTCTGGTGAAATTCCCAAAATTCGTTAAGCCTCCCAATCAGCATTTTTCATGGAATGGTTTATTTGCTAAGCGTACACTACCAGTTTCTTTCAATATTCTATTGATTTCTTCAACATTTGGAGGAATTGTAACTTTTCTGGCTATTTATGCCAGGGAGCAGGGGCTTGAAGATTTTACTGGTATATATTTCACCCTGATGGCTGTTGGGATGGGACTAGCCCGAGTATTTTCAGGACAGATATTTGACCGTTTTGGTCCCCGGATGATAACTATGATTGGCATAGCACTGGCCGCCTCAGGATTTTGGTTGCTTGCAGCGATTCCGCAATGTTCCTGTTTCCTAATATCTGGTTTCACTATCGGAGGTGGGATAGGTATTGTTATTCCAGGCTTTCAAACAATGGCCAATAATGTTGTTGTGAGAGAAAGGCGTGGTGTAGCAAATAGTACTTTTTTGATTGGGCTTGATTTGGGAATTGGACTGGGAGGTTTGTATACAGGATTGCTTGCAGATCTTTTTTCTTTATCACTTGCATTCAAAGTGGCAGGCCTGGTATTAATTATTGGCCTAATCGTATTTCTTGTAAGAACACTTCCTCACTATAATACTCACCGGATTTCGGAATAATGACATTTAAGTAATTGTTTATCTGACATCCTCCACCAATGGAGTCCTGAGCCTTCACAGTATTTATATTCCTTGCAGGTTTTGCATAATCCAATTTTTGTCCATGATCTGTCACGGAAAGGAATAAAATTGTTCTCCCAGATTTCCGTAAATCGATTCTTGTAAATAGAACCCTGTATTAGTTCGCGGTCAATGTTCGGACAAGCAGAAACTGAGCCGTCTGCTAAGATAGATCCAATATTTATTCCCGCCCGGCAAAAGAAAAGCCCATCACGTACCTTTCCCTCATAAGTCCCAAGGTAAGACTCGCAACTGAAATTAACTGTCAGTTCAGAGTTCTCTGCTCTCTTTGCCTGGATAAAGTTCATGAGGGAGGTAAATTCATCTGCCGACAAATCAAGCTCTGGATAATCGAGCGCCCTGCCAATGGGGGTGATCGTAAATAACCTCCATGTCTTTAGACCTCTCTTCTTTAGATCATTGAATATTTCAGGAAGCTTGTTGATCGTTCTTTTATTTACACAGCTTACTACATCACTTTGTACCCTGGGGGTAGAGAGAATCAGATTCAAAGCATTCATTGCTTTGGAGTAAGCATCCTGACGGTTTCTTATCCAGTTGTGATCCGATTCTTGTCCGTCAAGACTAAGAGTAATAGCACCAAGTCCGCAGTTCACCAAGCTATTATAGATGTTGGGGGTAAGGGAGTATCCATTGGTAACTATTCCCCACTTGAACCCCATCTTTCTAAGTTTGAACCCAATTTCGGGGAGGTCTTTTCTTAGTAGTGGTTCGCCTCCGGTAATGACTACCATGATTTTTGTTGGATCATATTTCTGTGCAATATGTTCCATTTCTCTTAGAAAGATATCGGAGGGCATGTCAGGAACTTCTGAATCAACATGGCAATCAGAACCGCAATGAAGGCATGAGAGATTACACCTGAGAGTGCATTCCCAGAACAGATAGTTTAAGGGGTGAAGAGCAGTTTCTGCTTTGCGATAATGTCTGAATGATTTGAGTAAGGCCTTTTGCTTTAAACTAAAACTATTCTTAGTGGCCATTATTCTATTTATCTTTTAACAAGACAGATAAAAAAAGTGAATTCTCTGAAATATCAAGCTTAATTACACTATCCAGATTTGTGTAACTGCCATTATCTTCTCCGTCAATATCTCTGAAGTTAAATGTATATTGATCTTGGCGGGGACAAAACATAGAGAAATTACCTTCAGAATCTGAAGATGTATACTGAGGCAAGTTTTGCAATCTGATTTCAATATTTTGAATGCTGTTCTCGCTGCCCTCAGATATAACCTTACCCTCAAGTAAAATATCTTGTCCGAAATCCTGCGGAGTACCGTAGCAGGCTTGAAAAACAAATAACATAGTTGATAAACTGAAAAGGCCAAAAATTGACTTAATTATCCTCTTTTTTGACAGATTGAACTGATTCTTAATGCTTTTCATAGCCTTTGATTTTGATAAAGTTAAGCAATTATTATGCCAATGCAGTTGACAAGATGTTAACATACTTAATTGACTTTTGCAATAAGATATAGAATCAGGCTAACAATTAGTAAGACGGTAACAAGCAGTCCGGTATTTATTCTTGAACGCCGATTCGGAGCTGGTGGTTCCATTTGCTCTAATTCATCAAGGCATTCTTTGAGAGGTTTCAGGTATTTGTATTTCTGAAAATTTAGCATCAGAAGGATAAGACTAATAATGAATATCAAAGAGGAGCCAAGAGTCAAGTAAGTCTGTTGTGTCATTTGTAAGTTTCCGTACTCCAGGTATCTGTACAACAATGTTATGGGTAAGAAAATCACAATTCCGATTATGGGTGAAAAAATCTGGCTCTTTTTGAAATTCTTTGATAATAAACTAAGTTTTCCGGATAAGCTTTCTTGAAGAGATCCGGATTCATCTAGCTTCTTTATTCTGCTCAGTTGCTTCCAGCCCTCATAAGTAGCCATACTAGCTGATATGAAAAGAATCAAAGCAATAGTAAAGCTATAGACATTAAAAGGAAAGTTTATGAATAGTCCGATAACCATAAGTGGAATTATGATTATTCCGCTTATTAACCCAGTTTTCTTTTCTTTTACAAACTGTGAAATAACATCTTTCGATTTTGCTTCAATAGATTTAACAATTGATGCTTGTGTTAGTCGGTTATTGTCTTCAGCCTTTTTACTGGCTTCCTGCCAGATTTGTTTAATGTTAGGTTGTTCGTTCATTGTGCCAGGATTTTTTGCATTGTTACTTCCAGCTTCTTCTTAATCCTTAGGATTCTTACTCCAACATTAGATTTACTAAGCCCGGTTATCTCAGCAATCTCCTCATAGGTTTTTTCTTCGAGGTATAGTAGAATTACTGCCTTTTCTATTTTTGTTAGTGTTGAAATTGCTTTGTAAAGCGCATCGATATCCTCATTGCTAACAATGGAGTTCGTATCATCAGAATACTTCAGATCATTGGGTGACAGACTCCTGGCCTTTGCTTGCTTATTTGATATGGCCGACATTGAAATTGCTGTGTTAATTGCAACCCTGTACATCCAGGTGCTGAGTTTGCTATTGCCTTTGAATTTGCTCCATGATTTCCATAGTTGGATGATGATTTCCTGGTATAAATCTTCTTTATCCTGAATGTTATCATGAAACATCCCGCAGACCTTATGCAGAATACCCTGATTGAGTCCAATTTGCACAATGAATACTTCTCTGTCTTGTCGAGTCATGGAATCCGTTTACTTAATATGTCTGGAAACAGACAGAAAAATTACATAAGTTTTGGTAAAACATATTAAGAAGAGAGAAAAAATGTTTGAATGGCTAAGCTTTTACCTTTTTTAGATATGCCGAAGGAGTTTGATCGGTTATTTTTTTAAAAACAGAATTAAAGGTCGATTTTGAATTGAATCCTGAATCATAGGCTATGGTGATTAGTGTATAGCGTTGGATGTCTTGTTTCTCAAGTCTTGTAATAACTGCTTTAACCCTATATTCATTAATAAACTGGTAGAAATTTTTGTGCAATACACTGTTCAATGCCTGAGTCAGATGATGTTTTGGAATGTGCAATTGCTGGCTTACTTCAGAAAGTGTTATCTCAGGATTTAGATACAATTGCTTGTTCTCCATAGCCTCAGAAATACTATTCGCCAGTTTTTGAAGTTCTGTCTTACTCAATCCTGATTTTTGGTATTGTGCAGTTTGGCCTGGTGAAGATACAGGCTCCTTTGCAGCGCCTGGATAGTGGAAAATGCCAGCTTGCCTGTAACCGTAGAAGCTAAAGGCGAAGGAGATCAGAGTCAGGCCGATATATATAAATATTTTGGGATCAAACTGAATATCAATAATCAACCAATTGATACCTTTCAATAAGTAGCTAAGGCAGAATGAAGCATAAACTGTAATTGAAAAAAAGAGTAGCCAGGCAAGAGTGATTTTACCTGATTTATAGGAAAACTGTTCTCTGATTCGATTTTTATGTTTGGTTAATGCAATGAATACCAGTATGCTATATATTGTCATAGATGAAAAAACCAAAATATCATAAATAGACCTTGCGAACCAACTTGGATATTCTTGTGAAAAGGGTTCAGGGGTAACGATTTTATCAGGGTCTCTGAAAAAGAAAGCAATAATAAGAAGCAAAAGAAATGGAGCGAAGTGTATTATTTCAATCCTTCTAAATCCGGGATTTTCAAGTATTAAACCCCTAACATATCCCCATAGCAGAGGACCGTAAAGCATCGGGATAACCAGAAAAGGTAGTTGATATGGAACCATGTACAGCCATTTGACATTCAGCAGAACCAAAAACATTTCTATTCCAACAATAAATAACCAGGCCGACAAAAACCGGTCAGCGATAAGTTGTGGACGTTTGATTGCAATGATAATACCCGCGAAAACAGATTGAGCAGCACCAATATACAAAACCGGTTCGATCATATTATTTTTAAGCTCGAAGCCTAATGTTAAGGATTTTGTGGAAAGTGCACCAAATATACAAATTTTGCTTCTTATCTTTCCGGAAAATATCTCTCATAAACATATTATTTGATGAAAAAGAAAAGAGTAGTTGTTGGGATTTCAGGAGGAGTGGACTCTGGAGTAGCTGCCTATATGCTTAAGAAGCAGGGATATGATGTTGTGGGCTTATTTATGCGAAACTGGCATGATACCACGGGACTAAAATCTGCCAGCTGCACATACGAGGATGATGTCATGTTTTCTGAAATGGTTGCCAAGAAGCTGAAAATTCCATTTCACGAGGTAGATCTGAGTATACCATATCGAAAGAGAGTGATTGATTACTTGTTTAAGGAATACGAATCAGGCAGGACACCCAACCCTGATGTGCTTTGTAACAGAGAGATAAAGTTTGATGCTTTTGCTGAAGAGGCTTTTAAGCTGGATGCTGATTTTGTTGCAACCGGACATTATTGCAGGAAGGAAACCATTATTACTCCTAATGGCGACATACATCGATTATTGGCTGGAAAGGACCCGAATAAAGATCAGAGTTATTTCTTGTGTCAGGTTAATCAAAAGCAATTGAGCACTGCTTTGTTCCCGATTGGGGAGCTTTTAAAGCCTCAGGTTCGTGAGATTGCGCGAGAACAAAAGCTTGCTAATGCCGATAGAAAAGATTCGCAAGGAATTTGTTTTGTAGGAAAAGTAGACCTGCCAACATTTCTTCAACAGCAGCTCAAAGCGAAAGAGGGAGATATTATTGAGATAGACAATAATACAGATCTTGCTGTGCATTCAAATGATCTGGTAAAACTGGCAGCATCATATTCCTTTTCACCTGAATCGGGACTTATTATTGGAAAGCATCATGGCGCGCATTTCTTTACTGTAGGTCAAAGAAAAGGAATAAATATTGGTGGAAAGCCTGAACCTCTGTTTGTTATTGGCACTGATGTTGAAAAGAACATATTGTATGTAGGGCAAGGGCATGATCATCCTTTACTGTCAAAAAAGGCTTTGTTTATACGTAATGAAGATATGCATTGGATAAGACCTGATCTGGCTCTAGAATCAGGAGAGGAACAGGATTTTCTGGTTCGAATTCGTTATCGTCAGGAATTACAAAAAGGTAAGTTAATTGTACGTCCTGAAGGAACTTACGTTCTTTTTAGTAATCAGCAAAGAGCAGTTGTGTCAGGTCAGTTTGCTGCATTCTATTTGCATGATGAACTGATTGCCAGTGGAGTGATACAACACTAATTACTCCTCTATAATATCAGTAGGAAGTCCGAATGAAAATATTGCTCCGGAGTTTGGATTGTTCTCAACTTTGACTTTACCTCCAAGCGTATCAATGATTCTCTTCACAATTGATAAACCCAATCCATGGCCTTCAGCTTTCTTAGGATTAAGACGAGAGTGTGGAATAAACAGTCTGTCCATGAGTTCTTCGGGTATTCCTGATCCATTGTCACAAATGCTAAACCAGATCATATTCTGTTCCGTTTTGGTGTAGATCCTGATCACTGCTGGATCTCCACCATATTTTATGGCATTGGTTAAATAATTCACCCATATTTCTTCTACCCATGGGCCATATCCAATTGCTTCAGGCCATAATTCAGGAGGATAAATGATAGCGCCTGATTCTATTATCAGGGCATTTATTCTCTCATATGCTGTACTAAAAACGGTTGCCATATCAATTGGGTGTCTTTCAACTTCCTGTGATCGTACAGATGCCAACAATAGTAGTTCTTCAATGATATGCCCCATCTTATAAGCACTCTCATGAATGAGTTCACTAAGTTTTAAAGTCTGTTCGGTATTTCCTTCCCGCAATTCCTCTGCGAGTAATTCACTGAATCCAACTATACCATTTAATGGTGTTTTCAAGTCATGAGCAACTGTATGTGCATAGGCATCTAGTTCGTCAATCAGCTTTTGTCCCTTTTTCACTTCCTTTGACAGAACCTTATTGGATTCGTGCAGGGCATTCTCAGTGAGTTTCAGAGAAGAAATATCATTAATAACCATTAGTCGACCGCTAACGGTTTTGGAGTGCTCTTTCAGATCTGTTACACTAACATCCAATACTTTTTTCCCAATATTGATTTCAGTGCGAATACTATCAGCTGATAGCTCAGGCCGGTTGAGGATTGTGATAATTGAAGGGGCATTAGCAAAAGTGGTTTCTATTTGGCTTCCTAGATATTTTCCTGATATATCTGCATTAATCAACTTAAGAAAACTCGGATTTACATCTTGTATTCGTCCCTTATTATCTATTAGTAAAACCCCTTCTGACATTATTTCAACTAGTGCTCCACGAGCTACCGGTATAAGATCAAAAAGCTTGAATCGGAATATGCCCAAAGCAAGAAATATTGAAGTAAAAATAAACCCTACCAGTGTCCATTCCATCCCGGGAATCGGATTAGACGGAATAATGTAGAGAATATTTCCAACGACAACCGACACAGCTGCGAGGATGCTTAGTATTGCCTGGTTTCTATAGATTTTCCTTAGTCTGAATGCTAGACCTAATAATTGATAGAGACTAACCAGAATAATAGTATAAGCATAAATAAAAAAGACCCAGAACCATATTCCATGACTATAAACTGCAAGGTGATTTGAGCTCTCAATCTGGATGTTTGTCCAAATCCAGTTATGAGAATTATTGGTCCAGCTGAGTAGTAATGTTATAATAGGAATTAAACTACCCAATATCCAATGAATAGGTTTTGTGAGAATGAATCGATTGCCGAATTCTTGTGTAAATGCAAGAAGTAGCAATGGTATTGATACTGTTCCAATATATGCTACTTGCGACCAGAATAATTTTTCGGGAACCAGTAGGGCTGCTGATTCAAAAATGTAAGCAAAAGACCAGATGAATAATGCGGTATAAAACCAAAAGAGAGGTCGGGCGCCAGGGTGATTCTTCTTTTGCAGAATAATGACGGCCATTATGATACTGATCAGCGCTATTACAAAGTATATAGTACTGGGGACAGCAAAATCATAAAGTGAATTGTCCAAAAGATTCGTTGTTAGTTTAACTGACTATTCATGGGTTTTGTACAAAGGTAGTAATGAGAAAGGAAATAACTTTCTCATTCTTCAATAAATATAAATTCAGCTGCTATAGTCTGAATACTGGAAAGAATACTTCGAAATATGAGCTTCTTCCGGGATTTAATAAATCTGTTTGTCCAAGGGCAGATAATCTGAAGCCCAAACTCATAGGTACTAATCGTATAATCCTCATGTCAAAGATTAATTCTCCTCCTATTGATTGGAAACTTTGGCTCTGTTCATAACCCGAACTGGGATTCAGAGTATTACCAAATGCGTAATCGGCAAATAGATTAGCTCTAATTCTCATCAGATATACAAGTCCGCCAAACCCGATGTCAGGATAAATGAGAGGGAAGTGGTAGTTCAATTGCCATGTTGCCAGCCAATTGCATGCTGGAATAGCATATCCTCGAGGATAAGTATTAAGGTCTATGTATTGGTAGGGATTCCACATAGATTCTTTCATATATGAAAAGCCCAAAACTACATTATGATTGGGTAACAAGCCCCTGACTGCACCATCTAAGTATAGTTGAAGTTGGGAGGCCTTAAGGCTGGAAATAGATCTGTTGAACATTAGCTCACCTCCAATTCCCAAGGGGGTTGTAATGTTTTGATAGGCCTGAATTTTAGTAATCACAAATTTGCTTTGAAATCCAACTGTTGTAAAATTGACCTTGCCGCCACCAAGGTTTGAGATACCTGCCAGAGCAGGAACAGCTGTATGTTGCAAATTCAGACCTCCAATAATATTGCGATGAAACATTCCCTTTGAGAAATCTAATGGTATGTTGACTCCTGCTGAGATATTTCTTTCCCATACTTTCAGATTATCGGAGATATTAAATCCGGGATTTCTGAATCCCTGGTTATATCCAAGAGAGAAAATGGGCAGATACTGTCCGTAAATAGCAGCAACAGAAAAGCCACTTGATGCCTCATTCAAATAATACTTATATCCTGCTTCGAAATGCAGGTTGTTGAGAACATTGTCAGAAACTAGTCCAAGACCAACTGTTGAAGTACTTACAACTGGCGACCAAGAATGAAATTTCAAGGAATTAAAAGCAGGACGATATCCTTTTACCTTAAACTTCTCTTTAGGTATATCAGAAAGAATACTGCCTCCTTCAAATTTGGCGTATTTCGGCTGATTACCAATTAGTTGATCTAGACCGGTCAGGTTTGTTGTCTTATATCCATCATAGCTTATTGGAATAGTTTCCAATTCTTTTCCGCTATGATAATATGCACTGTAGCAGAGCAGATCTTCTTTTGGGTTTACTGCTGGGTGGTATGCTCCATAAGGTGAGTTACTTAACTGTACAATCTCATTAGTCTTTATATCAAGAGAATAAATATTGTCTTTCCCATTAAATGAACTACTGAAATAAATATGATCTTTTCCAGCTGTAAGTTTTCCAAGTATATGGTTAAGCGGATTAATTAGAAATTTAATTGCTCCTGTTGCAGGGTCGACTGCAACAATACACATGCGGCCATCTGTCTTTCTGGCTGTTGAGAAAATCAATGAACCATCCTTACTCCATTGTGGGTAGGTGAAGTAATAGTTATCCGGATTAGGGATAGTCTTTTTTGTTTCGCCGCTTACACGATCCAGTATCTCCAGCATGTATTCCCCATTTGGCTTAGCCGTAAGTACTAAGATCTCAGTTTGATTCGGAGAAATGGCAGGGGAGAAGTAGCGGCAATTTTTGGTGAGGTATCTTTTCCTTTTTGTTATTCGGTCATAAATGACAATATCTGAGAAACTAATACTTGAAAAGCGCTTATCTGATGATAACTCTGACCACACGAAATAATCGTTACTGGCAGAAAAATATGTATCAAGATTAATACCTATTTCCACCACTTTAGATTCTTTTCCATTTTCATGAATTTCATATATAGCTGAAGTCTTTTTGTAACTTGATTTAACAGCCAGCCATTGATTACCGTGGGGGTCATAGATGGGGTACTGGTAATTGGTAATAGTGCGGAACTTTTTATTAATAGTAGTACTTTGATCGAAACTTGAATCTATCTTATTTCCTCCCCAAAGCTCTGAATAGTAGTCAAATGCTTCAGCGTAAAACTTTTTTGAGTTTAACCCGGTTGTTCTTTTCAAAGCTTTTGAAAATGGATATATGATCCCTTTGAAACGGGCGGTTTGGTCCATAATATCCATCCATAAACTATCTCCGTATTCTTCTCTGCCATAGCTGCATAGCATATAACCTAAACGGTAATGGTCGGGTACATTATGTCTGTATGAACCGTTTCTTGCTTTATCATAAGAATAGTAGCTGTCGCTATTCAGGATACTCTGGTAATCTTGAAGAAAGGTAGGTATACGTCCCCGTCCCTGTTCAGTAAGGGCGGTTTCTGTCATTACAGCATCGCCTTCAAAATACCAGTTAGGCGTTGTTAGGTTCAGTGCAAGCGACCAAAATGTTTCTCCAAATAGAATATAACCAATTTTGGTAATGCCTTTTTTGAAATTAGCATATTGTAAAGCGTGTCTGTATTCATGAACCGATAGTAGATCAAGCCATGGTAAAGATCCTAACACTTCACTTTTCTGAAATGGTGTAGTGAAGAATTCTGAACGATAGGGACTCAGAGCTACGTATCCATTTGGTATTACACCCTGATTATTGAGAACCAGATCAATTTTTTTGGATTGTTCACCAATTGTTAAATGGTTATTGCGATCTATATACAGCACCATATTGGCAACCCTGTTGGCTTGAGCCTCAAGGCTTTCGGGGAATATAACCCGAACTGACTTCGTATTAATCTGCTTCCATTTTATACCAGGACTAAATGCTCCGAAACTCTGACTAAGGGATGGATAAGTGACTAGAAGAAGGATGAGAAACGCAAATAGAATTTTTTTCATGACACTAGTTTTGGCTTAGCACCAAATTACCAAAAATCACACTCTTTTACAAGCAAAATACGACTAAAGACCAAAGACCAAAGACCAAAACTAGTCTTAAGTCAAATTAGGTCGTAGTCAGGTCAAACCCATTCTTCATTAAGGATATTTCCTTCAACACTTACCATAATTCTTTTAACCGGAACTCTACGAGAAGCTTGATCCATTGCTACTTGAACCATTTGTAATAAACCATTACAGCATGGCACTTCCATTACCATTACTGTAAGTGTATTGATTCCAGAATCATCAATCAGGGCTTTAATTTTCTCAATATATATGTCAGTTCCCTGATCCAGTTTTGGACAAGCAATTGCTAAAGTTTTACCTTGCAGAAATTCGGAATGAAATGCTCCCAGGCTAAATGCTACGCAATCTGCTGCTAGTACAAAGTCAGATTTTCTGAAATGACCAGCAGTTGGGTTTATCAGATGCATTTGGATTGGCCAATGGGATAAAGCTGAAGCCATGCTCTCTGTTGTAGTTCCACATGCTTGATGAGGAGTATTACCAAAGGTTTTAGTTGCTGAGCCAGGACAAGCACAAGCCTGAGATTCTTCATGCTGTTGTTTATCTTGGTGATTGTTTTGGTGATTCTGTTCCATTGTTTTGTGATTTGATTGTTTATCCTGATTAGTATGATTGTGAACTGCTTCAAGTACGTCATCAACTTCAAAATTGAGTTTCTCCCTATTGCTGAGTAGAAACTGTATGCCTTCTTTCAGGAACTCTTTTTCATTGTGATCTTTTAGATGTTGCAGATGGGCTATAACAGTGTTCTTACCTTTGTTAACCATATCTTTCATAACCTTTACTTCATTATATGCTTCTGCCTCTCGCTTTTCAATGGTAATAGCATTCACCGGGCAATGTCCCAGGCAGGCACCTAATCCATCACACATAAGATCACTAACTAATCTGGCTTTTCCGTCAATAATCTGTAGTGCTCCTTCATGACAGTTAGGAATACATAAGCCACAGCCGTCACATAGTTCTTCATCTATTTTTACAATTTCTCTGATCATATTCGTAAATTTTGTACAAAAGTAGATGCTAGATTGAAAATAAATTGTTACAATTGTTACAAATCATGAATATATGGATTGGATAAATAATGCTGTTGCTTGCCCTGTACTAAAGGGGGTAGATCCTCAGCGCCTTAGAGAGGTCTTTACGGATGTGCATTTTCAGGTTAAGAAATATCAGCAAGAGGATGTGATTGCTCAGCAGGGTGATGAGGTGAATTGCTTGATGATCTTATTAAAGGGAAGTGTACGGGGTGAAATGACTGATTATTCTGGACGAATGATTAAAATAGAAGATATTCAGGCTCCAAAACCAATTGCAGGGGCCTTTTTATTTGGACGTCAAAATGTTTATCCTGTTGATATTATTGCAAATGAGTCGTCGGTTATTCTTAAAATATTCAGAGATCAGTTTCTGAAACTTCTTCAATTGTGTCCTACTGTTCAATTGAATTACCTTAACCTGATTTCAACAAAGGCTCAGTTTTTGTCAAACAAAATCAAGTTTTTGTCATTCAAGACTTTGAAAGGTAAAATTGCTCATTATATCTTGCAGTTGGAGATAGATGAAGATGGATATATGCTTCTTCCACAGACGCAGCAGGCTATGGCTGATTTATTTGGGGCTGCACGCCCTTCGGTGGCACGAGCCTTTGGTCAAATGGAAGCTGAGGGGGTATTAGAATTGAGTAATAGAAGGGTGAAAGTATTTAACAGAGATAACTTATTAGCCTACTTTAAAGAATAAAAAAAGCCTGTCGCAATAAATTGATTATCAAGCGACAGGCTTTTAGGATATTCTCTATACGAATCTCTAGATTTCGTCTGTTTCTACAATTTTCGCCATAATATCGGCATAGGGTACTAAGAGGAAATCTTTTCCTTCAAAATTAATTTCAGTACCTGAATACTCTTTGTAGAATACACTGTCTCCTACTGATATCTCGGCATTTTCTATTCCACTAAGAGCTACTACTGTAGCAAATTTTGGCTTTTCTTTGGCAGAGTCCGGAATAATTATTCCGCCTTGAGTTGTTTCTTTTGGCTGCTCAAAGTCAAGCAGTACCTGTTGGTTAACTGGTTGGAGTTCTTTCATCCTAATTATCTTTCTTTTTATTTAATAATATCTCATCAATGAGGCCGGAAAACATCTTTTTTGTATCCTCAGGAGTTCTGGCAATTCCGCTGGTCATTTGTGGTTTACCCTTCATCGGAACAAATAAGAACGCTGGGATTCCACTAATTCCAAAGACGCCGGCAAGTTCTCTTTCCTCATCAGTATTAACTTTGTAAATATAGATATCTCCGGCATATTCTTTTGCTAATTCATCAAGAACAGGGGCAGCTTTTTTGCAAGGGCCACACCAGTCTGCCCAAAAGTCAATCAGACAAGGCTTGTCACCTTCATAAATCCATTCTTCAGGATTCTTCTCATAGTCCATTACTTTCTTCAAGAAATCAGCTTTAGTCAATTTGATTGGCTTATCAGTAGCTTTCGAATCATTTTTAGCTTTTTTTTCTGTAGTCTGGTTCTCAGTAAGGTTGTTTTCGTCTGAATGGGCACCTGCCTGATTGCAGGCAAATAATCCCACCATTAAGAAAAACGATACAATAACTAGTTTACTTTTCACAATATTTGATTTATTTAATTTCTAATAATTCATTCAGTCGTTTCTTATCGAATCCTACTACCCATTGTCCATTGACCTCTGTTTGGGGTACTCCTTGTTGTCCACTACGTGCAACAAGAGTTTGAGATGCATTAGGATCTCTGGATATATCAACATCTGAAAACCTTATTTTGTTCTTATTCAAATAAGTTTTTAATGTTGTACACCATGTACATGTTGGTGTTGAATAAACTGTAACCTGCTTTACCGTTTTGCCTTCTTTTGCCATTTGAGCATAATAAACCGCTTCTTCAAACAAAGCTTTCAAAACTTCGGGCTGATGACATCCCTTGTAAACATTTCTGAACTCACCTTTATCAAATTCCAATAATGTAGGCACTGTTTTTATTTGATATACAGGATGAATATCTCTCACTGTGCTCACATCTGCAGTGAATACTGGAAAGTCCTCGCCGTCACTACTGGTTTTTTGAATATTAGCATAAGCGCAATCACTTTTTTCTGACCCTGATTTGTATAGTAAGAGGTATGACCTACCTGTTTTTGACATACCATCACGAAACTCGTTATCAGATTGTATGGAAATTGTTTTCATAGAATTTTAAGAATAGATATATGTAGATGTTTACATAAACTATGCCACAATTCTAAAATGAAATTTTGTCAGATACACAATCAAAATGGCATGGCTATTCTATTGTAGCTTCCTCGAAAAGAAGTTTTACATCGGGATCAAGGATAATTTTGTCAGGTATAAAATCTAATTTGATAGTATGTTTAGAGGAGGCTGTATTCACTTGGATATGGGTTGTAAGAGATAATTCTTTTGACTCATTGAAGATTTGTATATTAATAGGAAAGCTAAAATACAAGTGCTTTTGTGTCTGTAATACATCTATAGTCAGCAGTTTATCCTTTGAGTCGTAATCATAGTTTAGTTTTAGAACAGGATGTCCTGCTTGCCTTAACCATTGATCAAAGAAATGTTTAAGGTTAATCCCTGATGCTTCTTCCATGCAGAATCTGAAATCCTTAGTCAAGGCATTCTTATTTTTATATAGAGCATAATAGTTTTGCAAGCCAGACCAAAAAGCTTCTTCCCCAATTTTGTCACGCAACATGTGCAGTACCCAGGCGCCCTTTTGATACGAATTTGTGCTGAGGAGTCGTCTGAGATTTACTATTGTAGTGTCAATTACCGGTTTTGGATTGCGATAATAATAATTTATTACTCTGGATCTTGATCTTTTCATTTTACTCTTCAGCTCAACTTTGGCCATCAAATCACTCATACACACTGCTTCCAGATACGTGGCGAATCCTTCACTTAGCCAGATGTGATGCCAGTCAGCCTCACTAACAGCATCACCAAACCACTGATGAGCAATTTCATGGGCGAGTAAACTGTGTAGTTTATTTTTACCTGTAACTGAGTTTTCATGGTAAAAAATTGCACCAGAGTTTTCCATCCCTCCATACACTGTTTTTGACTGAACATTTGCCAGTTTCTCAT
>JAGLDP010000150.1 GCA_023145515.1 Bacteroidales bacterium | reverse complement strand
AAAAGAAATTTGAAACTTTGTTTAGAAAGTAAACATGTCAGATAATAATAAATATAGAAATTCTGATATCAAGAAATTGATTGATTACCTGAGAAACCTCCTTTCGGGCAAGGAAAGAAATGCTTTTGAAAGAGATCTTGAAAAAAACCCTTTCGAAGCAGATGCTATGGAAGGATTTCAATCTATTTCACCTGAAGAATTAGAGTCTGATTTAAGAGAACTTGACAAAAATATTAAGCATCGTCTAAAACGAAGCAATCGAATGATAGTATATAAAATTGCAGCGGGAATTGCTGTAATATTGTCTCTCTCGATTAGCTATTTTATGATTTTTGACAGGCAAATTGAGGAATTGCCTGGTAATTTCAATGTTTCAGAAAACATTCAGGATAAAGGAGTGAAAGAAAAAGAAGCTGCTCGAACAATAGATGCTGAAAAAAATGAAGCTGAAACAGCTAGAGAAGAATCTGTAAAACAAGATGTTTTAGCAAAAGAAGAAGAAATCCCTGCAGAAATAAGCTATGATGAGGTCATAATAGAGGAGCCTGTTTTATCTGAAACCAAGCAGGTAAATGTAAGTGTTGAAGAGGATGTTCTTACATATGAGTTTGCTGTCGAAGATAATTTAAATAAAGAACTTATAGTTGCAGAGTCCATTAGTGAAGCTATTCCTGTTCTGGCTCTGGAAGAAGTAAGTGTCGATAAAAAAGTGCTGGCCGCACCAATTGAAGCAGCATATTCTAAATCAAGCAGTAAAAGCAGGTCTTCTCGACGAAGTGCCTCAACTCCACAAACTCAAACTCTTAGCGGAGTTGTTTCTTCGGCAGAAGACGCAGAGCCATTAGCAGGTGCTTCCGTGGCTGTTAAGGGGAAAGTAATTGGGGTTGTAACTGACATGGAGGGGAAATTTGAACTTTCTCTTGATAATGAAGACAGCATTTTAGTGGCTTCATTTATAGGAATGGAATCGCAAGAGTTTGTGGTTGAAGATGATAGAAACTTAAACATAAGCCTTGAACCCTCCGCCCTCAGTCTCGAAGAAGTTGTGGTTGTTGGCTATGGTTCAGGAACAGATAATGAAGACCTGGCAAATACAGATTATCAAGCTGCAAGTCCGGTGAATGGAATCAGAAATTACAAACAATACATCAAGGAAAATATCATCTTTCCGAAGGGATTTACAAAGAGCAATAAAGAAGTTGTTATTCTGAAATTTACTGTAAGCAAATTAGGAAAGACTGAAAGGATAAGAATAATAAGAAGTGCCTCCGATGATTTCAGCAATGAAGCCATACGTATTCTTGAAGAAGGCCCATTGTGGAATCCCACCATGCGATATGGGAACTATAGTGAAGAAGAAACCCGGCTAAGGATTCTTTTCGAAAAATAATATCCTATAATTTCTATCTTTGCCTCCCCATGAAAAAAGTTACCCTATATTTATTTGCACTGTTTTTTAGTTTTAATACTGTAAATAGTCAGGATAATTCACATTGGGAATCCCTGGTAAATGCAGATTTTCTTTGGCGCTACTCTTCTAACGATCCTAGCGTTCCACAAGAATGGAAAAATAAAGATTTTGACGACTCCGGATGGCTTGAGGGTGCCGGCGGAATTGGCTATGGAGACAATGATGACGCAACGGAAATCGCCGCAACGACAACCCTTTATATTCGACATGATTTTAATATTTCCAATGTCTCAGAAATCCTCGATGTTTATTTATACATGGATTACGACGACGGATTTATCGCCTATTTAAATGGTGAAGAAATGGCAAGGGCCAATATGAATAATGCCGGAGTAAATCCTTCTTACGATCAATTAACAGATAATTGTGATCATAATGCGAACATTCCGGAGGGAGGAATTCCTAACCTATTCCAGCTATCAGATGCTCTGATTAGTAATTATTTGATAGATGGGTTGAACAATCTTGCAATTGAAATCCATAACTGTTCTTCTACGTCATCTGATCTGTCATCTTCAACATGGTTAGTTGCCTCAATTAACAGCATTGACCTTAATTACCATCCTGTTCCAGACTGGTTCTCTACTCCCCCGAACGGAAGTTCACATCTTCCCCTTATTGTTATTGAAACCCCGGTATATATTCCAGATGAACCAAAAGTAGATGCCTTCATGAAAGTAATTAACAATGGCCCGGGAATGATTAATCATATTAGTGATACAGGTACAGATTATTCAGGATTAATAGGCATTGAGCTCAGAGGACAAAGTTCTCAATATTTTTTCCCTAAAGATTCTTATACTATTGAGACCAGAGACTCTTTGAAAGATGATTTAAAAGCAAATTTATTAGGAATGCCTGAAGAGAGTGATTGGGTTTTACATGCACCATATTCAGACAAAACACTGATGAGAAATGCACTCACTTACTACTTTGGCAGAGAGATGGGAAGCTGGGCACCCCGCTTTGAGTATTGTGAAGTCTATCTAAATGGAGATTATCAGGGAATATACCTTCTGATGGAAAAAATTAAACGTGATAACAAGAGGGTTGATATTGAAAGAACTTTTCTAAATCATAATGCTGGTGACAGTTTAACGGGAGGATACATTGTGAGAGTTGATAAAGTGAATGGTCTTACTGAGAACTTTGACTATTTTGTGAACTATCCTCGATATTCCTATCCAAATTCAAGATTCTATGAGTTTTCATACTATTATCCTGAGGCTGAAAAAATTACTACTACTCAAAAATTTTATTTGCAAAATTTTATTTACGAAACCGAAAGCGCACTGAATAGCACCAATTTTAAGGATCCGGATATAGGCTATCCAAATTTCATGGATCCTAATTCCTTTGCTGACTTTCAAATTATGAATGAATTGGGAAATAATGTTGACGGTTACAAGTTTTCCACCTATTTCTATAAAGATGCAGATTCCAAAGATGGACGTTTGCATGCCGGTCCCCTATGGGATTTTAATCTCTGTTATGGAAATGTTGATTATGCCAATGCCAGATATATGACCAATACATGGTTATATAAGGATCTTTCATGGGATGTAATGCATTGGTGGAAAAGATTGATGGAAGATGATAAATATGTTCATGACTTGCGTACGCGCTATTCTATTTTCCGGGACTCAGTACTTAGTAATGAAAAGGTATTCGGATTTATAGACAGCACAATTGCCTATCTGGGTGATGCTATTGACAGAAATTTTGC
The DNA here is from genome assembly GCA_023145515.1 of Bacteroidales bacterium. Taxonomy (GTDB): domain Bacteria; phylum Bacteroidota; class Bacteroidia; order Bacteroidales; family UBA12481; genus JABHCC01. The sequence continues at coordinate 3,991 of JAGLDP010000150.1, read as the reverse complement.
ACGCTGGCCTATTCTTGGACAATATGTTTGGCCAAACAATTACATAGGAAATACCTATGATGAAGAAATAAATTTCTTTAAGGTATGGCTTAATAATCGACTCTACTTTATAGACTCTTACTGGTATTATGACGTAGGTGTTGAAGAAACTCTTGTTGACTTTCAGGCAAACATAAGTATTTATCCAAATCCTTTCACAGATTATATCAATATTGATTTTATAGATGAATGGGTGGGACTACGCCAATTATACATTTATGATATTACTGGCAAAGTAGTTCATGAAGGTTCTATCGGCAACCATGAAAATCTATCACTGAGCTTTCTTAATAAGGGAATATATATCCTAAAGATATTGCTAGATAAAAATACCTGGCATACGCAAAAGTTGGTGAAACAATAATATTAAAGCACTAACGAACCTGTCCGTTCCCATAAATAATATACTTGGTAGTGCATAGTTCTTTTAATCCCATGGGGCCACGTGCATGCAGTTTCTGTGTGCTTATCCCAATCTCTGCTCCAAAGCCAAATTCAAATCCATCAGTAAATCTTGTTGAAGCATTTACATAAACTGCTGCAGAATCTACTTCATCAAGGAATTGCTGGGCATTGCTGTAGTTCTCGGTAATAATGGCTTCGGAATGCATTGTTCCGTATTTCTCAATATGATTAATTGCGCCTTCAAGGCTATCAACCACTTTTGCCGACATTATATAATCGAGATATTCTGTTCCCCAATCTTCCGGACTTGCAGGCACAGCAGAGTTTACAATTTCACAAACCTTTTCATCCCCTCTAATTTCAACCTCTTTTAGTTTTAGTTTTGAAACAATTCCCGGTAGTAATTTTTCAGCTACTGCGGAATGAATTAACAAGCTTTCAGCCGCATTACAAACTCCTGGACGATGTGTTTTCGCATTAAATACAATATCGATTGCTTTTTGTGGATCTGCATACTCATCGACATAGACATGACAATTTCCAACCCCCGTTTCAATAACCGGAACGGTACTATTCATTACAACACTTTGAATAAGTCCGGCCCCACCTCGAGGAATTAGAAGGTCGAGATATTCATTCATTTTCATCAGAGCCACTGCGCTTTCCCTGTTTGTATTTTGAATAAGCTGAACGGCATCTTCGGGTATACCTGCTTCCTTTAATGATTCTCTCAAAATATTTACAATGGCAAAATTAGAATGAAAGGCTTCTTTCCCGCCTCTTAAAATGACCACATTTCCGGTTTTTATGCATAATCCAAATACATCTGCAGTAACATTTGGTCGTGATTCATAAATCATTCCAATAACCCCGATGGCAACTCTTTTTTGTCCAATTTTGAGTCCACTTGGTCTTTGCTTCATAGAAATTAGCTCGCCAACCGGATCCTCAAGAGCGATTAACTGTTTTAGTCCTTCTGCTATATCTTGTATTCTTTCTTCTGTAAGTTTTAGTCTATCGAGAATGGCTCCTTTAAGTCCATTGATTGTTGCATTCTCTATATCTGTGTCATTGGCTGATAGAATGGCGGATGCGTTCTTAACCAGATTTTTGGCTGCTAGTTCGAGGGCGAGATCTTTTTTTATGGAGGACTCGTTGCGGAATAATTTTGAGGCTTGTTTTGCTTTTTTGCCTATGATTTGGAGTTCTTTCATTGTGTATATTTTTGCTTTGTCGTTATAATTGTTCAGCCCCTCTGGGTCTGGGGGTCAGGGGAGGCATGTGTCCCCGGGTTGAAACCCGGAGTTAGTTAGATTGCGCCCCTTTGGGGCTTTGGTTTGTCCTTGGCTGTGTTTTTCATTATTTTGCAATATAGCCCCCATGGTCTATCGTCCATCATCCATCGTCTCTCCTCAAGCCTCACGCCCTCACCGACTTCTTCGACTCAAAATACGTCCCCACATCCTTACCATCAAGCACATCATAAATTATAGAAGGATTTGATCCATTTGTAATTATCATATCAATATTGTGATCGAAGCAATGATGGGCTGCGGCAAGTTTTGAGGTCATTCCGCCGGTTCCAAATGAGGACTTTGATGAAAAAATAAACTTTTCTATGTTATCGTCTTCGCTGGTTAATTTTGATATAAGTTTTGCATTGGTATTTTTCCGGGGATCATCAGTAAAAACGCCATCGATATCGCTCAATATTATCAATAAATCTGCATTTATAAGGCTTGTAACCATGGCAGAAAGAATATCATTATCACCAAATTCAATTTCATCGGTACTAACGGTGTCATTTTCGTTTATTATTGGAATAACCCCCATTGTTAGCAGTTCAATCAATGTATTTTTTGCATTCCTCCTTCTTGTAGTCTCTTCAATTCCATCTCTGGTAAGTAAAAGTTGTGCTACAGTATTATTATAATCCTCAAAAAATTTATCATAAATCCTTATCAATTCTGCTTGTCCGATAGATGCAAGAGCTTGCTTTTTAATTTTATCGTCGGGCTTTTTTTCAATTCCCATTTTCCCGGCTCCGGCCGCAATTGCTCCAGAGGAAACAAGTACAACTTCCTTTCCTGCATTGTGCAAATCGGTAATAACCCTCACAAGTTTATCTATGCGCAAGAGATTGAGTTTACCATTTGGATGCGTGAGAGAAGTTGATCCAACTTTGATAACAATTCTTTTTTTATTTAATATTTGCTTACGATCAAGCATCTTAATTCTTCTTTATTTCCTGAATAAAACGGCTGTAAAAATCACGGTACTTCTCTGGCTGAAAGGAAGCAATCTCCTTTTCAAGTTTTATCTTAATTCTATCATTACTCAAGTTCCCGATGCTTCCAATATGAGAATGATCATAGTTAACATCCGAAACATAGCTTCCGTCCTGAATTTCATTTGCAATTTCCCGATAAGCATCCCTGAAAGCTACCCCGCTCATTACCTTTTTATTCATCGCATCAACCGTTCCGAGGAATTTGTATTTTTCATCATTCCGATTTATGCTTAACATTTCAATGTTTTCTGTCACCAAAGACATGATCTCAAGTAAATTACTCAATTCCGATAAAGCAGGGAAACAAATCTCTTTTAGAAGTTGAAAGTCGCGATGATAACCCGAGGGAAGGTTGTTTATCACTGAAAAGATCTGTGATTCGGCCATTTGTATTCGATTTGCCTTGGCCCGAACCAATTCGAGAACATCCGGATTTTTCTTATGAGGCATAATAGATGAGCCAGTAGTAAAATCATCATTCAGTTTCATTAAATTGAAATTCTGATTCATAAATAAGACCATATCCATTGCCATTTTAGAAAGACTGGCAGCGATACCTGATATTCCTGTCATCATCATTTTTTCAGACTTCCCTCTTGAAAGCTGAGCATTCACGGAGTTGATATGCAAGTCGTCAAATTCAAGTAAATCGGTAGTAATTTGTCGATCAATAGGAAAAGAAGAGCCATATCCCGCAGCAGATCCTAATGGATTTTGGTTAATGTATTTGAACACACCTGACAACAACTGAAGATCTTCTGTAAGAGATTCTGCATAAGCTCCAAACCAAAGTCCAAAACTAGAAGGCATGGCCGCCTGAAAATGTGTATATCCCGGTATTTCTATATCTTTTGTTTCATCACTTTTTATAAGCAGTTTTTGAGCCAAATCAGCTACCTGGTCTACCAGAGAAACAATTTCAGCCCGGTAGAACAACTTTAAATCGGTTATTACCTGATCATTTCTTGAGCGAGCTGTATGAACTTTTTTTCCTGTTTCGCCGAGTTTTTCTGTAAGAATTTTTTCAATCTGAGAATGAACATCTTCCATATCCGCTTCAATCACAAATTCCTCCTTTTCAATGGTCTGATATATTTCAAGCAAAGCATCTATCAGCTGATCGCTCTCTTTTTCTGTCAACAAGTTTACACTCCCCAACATCTTTACATGGGCCATGGAAGCAATAACATCTTCCCGGGCAATCTGAAGATCAAGAATCCGGTCAATTCCTGCTGTAAATTCAAGGATATTATCCTG
>JAGLDP010000015.1 GCA_023145515.1 Bacteroidales bacterium | reverse complement strand
TTCAGCCTCCGGAGGATATTTCCCATCCAGACCTTCTGCAAATGGAAATGGGCCGACTACCATCCAATCTCTGATAATGCCTTGCTCGCTGCTATGTATTTCCCACCAGTCGTGGAGTCGTCCGGGACGTTTAAGAGCTTCGATGTTTTCAGCTCCTCTGCTGTGACCTTTGAGCTTAAAAATTTCCAGGGCATTATTCCGTAATATTTTTAGTGCAATATATTTTGCATCTTCTTCTGAAAAATAGCCTGTCCTTACCTTTTCAATCAGAACTTTAGTAACAATTTCTCTTGCAAATACACTGTGAGCATAGGCCAACTCAACCACAAGATAATCGCCACCAAACACCATAATTTTGTTTGCAGGAACAGTTTCCAGCCATTCATGTAGATAGCGGATGCTATAACTCGGTGAGATTACCGGAGTCCAGGTCATGTCGATAAAGACATTAGGGAAATTTTTGGCCAACACGGATAATTCACCTCCATAAGGGTAACTACTGTGGAAAATACAGAAGTTTACCTCAGGATAGGACATGAATAAGTTGATAAGGTGGGTAGGATTTGAATTGGTGATATCATTTCCATTTCCTGCCTGCAAACCTGTATGGATTTGAATAGGGAGATCAAATTCTTTTGCCAGATCAAGTACCCTGTGCATCATAAAATCCTGAAATGCCTTTGTTTCACTTGCGCTAAGCATCTCATCATTCAGGTAGGACTTAAAAATAGTTTGGGCCCGTTCGGTAGAAGTATTGTTGAATTTGAGAATTCTCTGGTAGGCGAGGGCTGACTTAACACTGACCATATTATAATCCACTCCCTCCAGAAATGCTTTCCGTAAGGAACTGAGATAGTCATCCATGGAGTTGACCGTAATTCCGTATTTACTTCCAAGCCCGATTATGTCAGTTTTTGAAGATACCTGAATGAAGTTGTCAAATCGCTCAACATGTCGGTAATAAGTCGTGTCAAATTTACGATGGCCACCATCTATGATTGAGAGTTCAATTCCTGCTTTATCTTGCAAAATTGACTTATACAATCCCGGTTTGCTATTTTCTCTAATTTTTTCTGAGAGAATAGCATAAGTGTCATCATTGATCTCATCTATCCCATATATATCCCTTGCTGCCAGCATTGTTGCCCGTGTATAGGCTGTATTCCGGGTTTCCTTAAAGAAAGGTTTGAAAAGTTCCCAGCGTTCTTCCAATGGGAAATCATCGGAAAAGATGATATCCATTATGCCCTTCATATTGCTTGAGGATATCAGGTCTTCAATAGTATAATGACTAAAGAGATAAGTAAAATCAAGTTGATCAGCTTTTGCAATTCTTTCCTCCTCTGTAATCAAGTGCTCATGGGTGTCGATAAGCTTGATTTCGTTAACAAATATTTCAATCCGGGCCTCAAATCCTGCCTCAGGAAGACTTGTTGTTTGGATTTGAGCATTTATTTGGATGTAGGAAGATAGTGCTATGGTGATGGCGAATAGTGAATTTTTAAGTTGTCTCATCTATTTTTGAATTAATAGTTAATTTATATCTTTCCTTTAGATACTATCTTAATTATTTCCTTTTTTGAATTTCGAACACCGAACACCGATTAACGATTTAAGATTTGGGTTCTTCGCTTCAATATTTAGTCTTTCTCGGCTCCACCACCACCATCCGATACAATCTCACTGGTCCCAGTAGCCCCGAGTCCATTACCGACCATAAAGATGCATCAAAATTCTTATAAAAGACATTTACGAAAAAGTATTTTTGCCAATTCACGTTTCTTTGATCGAGATCTCGCAGTCGGTTTGCAGACAGATTAGTTACTTCAATTTCCAGTTTGTTTTCTCCAGTTTTCAAGTATTTATCAAAGCTTAATGAAAAAGGAATACTCCACAGTCTTCCCAATTCATTTCCATTTAATCTTATTCTAGCACTTTCCCGAACTTCTCCCAGATCAAGCAGCCAGTTTTCTGCATTAATAGAATCTGGAAGATAAAAGCTGATCGAATATATTGCGGTTCCTGCAAAGCGTTTTGCTTCCTCATCACCAATGTTTGTCCAGGATGCAAGATGGTCAGTTGTATATGTAGCCGGTAGAACAGTTCCTCCTTCAATAAATTCAACTTTCCATTCAGCATTAATCTCAAATGGTTTCCCATCTTTTTTTAAGTATTTCCAAGGATTACCATCTGCCTGTCTGTCTGTAAAAGACCTAATTATGCAGGATTCTCCGGGCTTAAGCTGTAAATATATTTCAGGCTGTCCTTGATTTTGACGGGTGGCAGCCACTCCAGTTTTATTTGAAGAACGTGGATCTAATATTACAGCAGATTCAAAATTAGTCGCCATTGGAACCCAGGCATCAAGAGATTGATCTGATAGATTGGAGAGGAAATAATGAAAGCCTTCGGAATGAGTCCGTCTAATATAATTTATACCGTGATTGACAATAGGTTCAGCATAAACTTCAGCATAACTTAATAAATCATCCATGTTTGAACCTAATAATATTTGCCCTTTAGTTTGTTTACTTAGAAGGATTTCATTCTCAATTGATTCAAATTTTAATGGTGATAGTGAAGATTGAAGTGTCTTTTGTCTTTTTTCAAATTCAAACCAACCGGGAACATCCTCTGGTAAACTCCGATCTATAATTATAGTGGCACCAGTCTTAGTCAATGCAAGCAGTTTTTCCCAGGTTTCCATTGGGATATGCTCAGTTTTTGGAATAATAATGGTTTTGTAGGTTGCGCCATTCGATTGTATACTTCCATTTTGGAATATCACTTCTGTTAACTGTTTGTCAGAGATATAATCGAAGGAATGGCCTTCGTTTTTTAGCCATGCTGCTAATTTGCCAAAAGGAGAATCACTTAGCCATTCTGTAGAATGAACATTGAGCGTTTTGAGTATCTGATCATTGGATTGATGCCAGATATCTGCCAGAGGCCAGTAGAGTAATATATTGTTTGCAGGTTTTCCCGATTGTAGGATGGATTGACACCTGGCTACATAATTATTCAGCTCACTTACATCTCGCCAGAATGCATTTTTTTCTTCGAAATGAGTAGAGGCATAAAACATCCAACCCGGCCATTCTGCTTCTTTCGGGGAGTAGGCATTTCCGTGATAAAAAACATGATTTATTCCTGCCAGGAACAGTTGGTCAATTTCAGGTTTTATCTGAGCTAATGAAGTTTTAAAATGGTCTCTTAACCAGGTACATGTTTCGGAAGCCACCAGATTCTTCCCTGAAACTTGGGCCGCAGAGGAAGCAAACTGAAGAATTAGTGGATTGGGTGGATCGCTTGTTGAAATCTCTTCTTCATTAAATGATAATCCCGGGATATCAAAATGAGCAGCTCCAAATGTTTCTGTTTCAGGAATATCAGCCGCTGCATATACATCGAGGAGATTTGCCGGGGAACCATGTGCTTGATTGCGAGTTATCCAACCATGGTCGTTTGACCAATCTGTCCAGGTTTGAATGTATTCTAAATGTAGTTCTGCAATTGTGGTTCGATAGTCTGCTATTATTCTAGAATTTATTTCAGAAGAATCTTGACTGAATAGCTCAGGTAAATGTTGCTTCAGGTCGTATCCTCTACGAAATCTGAATTCATCAAATAGATTTTCAGTCCAATCCGCCTTGTAATATTCATAGGAATCATGGTATT
>JAGLDP010000149.1 GCA_023145515.1 Bacteroidales bacterium | reverse complement strand
ATGATAATAAAATATGGATTTTTGGAGGATATAACCCGGGATTGGTGAAGGGTGATACTTATTTGGAAGATGTTTGGTCTTCTACGGATGGAGTGAAATGGGATTTAGTTCTTGATAAGGCTCCATGGCTTGGTCGACGCGGACATCGTGTTACCGTTTTTAATGATGGCAGTGGAGATGCTATGTTCCTGATAGGTGGATATACGGTTAATGAAGAATCCGGATACAGAGAGTATGCTAATGACGTTTGGAAATCTACTAATGGTAAAGATTGGGAAGAGCTTAAAGAAAGAACCTACCCTGAGTTAGATGCTACAGACGACTGGTTTCCAAGATTTAATCATGCACTTTTGTCTGTCAATCAAGGAGGAATAGATTATTTGTATGTAATCGGAGGAGCATCGATGCTGGAAGATCATGCAGCAAAGTATGCTATGAAATATTTCAATGATGTATGGAGATCTGTGGATGGAATAAACTGGGAGAAGCTGAACAATAATGATTTTGGTATCAGGTCAGAAGCTGGTGCTACCGTTGACCCTTCAACCGGTCGGATATTTATTCAGGGCGGAGTTCATGGTGTTATGATTCAAACGGATAATAATCTGAGTCATCCAAGTGAGGAGTGGCACTGGCTTTGGAGCTCTATTGATGGAGAAACCTGGATTCCGGAAAATGATACGGCTGCATTTAATCAACTGTTATTATGGAGATCCGATCACCAGCTTGTTTATTATAACAATTCTTTATGGGGACTGCCGGGTAAGACTACCTCTAATGTTCATTATCACTTAACATCCTCAAATCATTATCCTATTTGGAAAAGAGATAATGAAGAGATCTGGCAAGTTGATTCCAATGGCTGCGATATTGACCCCCGGCACGGTTATGCAACCGTTATTATGGATAATAAAATCTTTATTCTGGGTGGTTTTACGAGCTCATATGGGCAATCGAATGATGTTTGGACAGGAGAAATAAATTAGGAGGATATGATGAAGAAAGTATATTTAACAGCTTTAGTATTGTTCGTTTTTCTGAACGGACAGGCACAAGAAGAAAAATCAAAATTTTCTTTCCCAATAGGAAACTGGAATGCGAAAATAATTTCTCTGGATAATTTCTATCCTACATATCTGGCAGATCCATTGGGGGTTAGGTTTGAGGTCAGTAGTCAGACTTTTATTTACAGTGACTATGAGCATCAGGATAAAATAAACCAGGATGGTGGATATCTTGGAAAATTGACTCCAATGACCGGTGCCAGATTTTCTCTGCTTAAATTTAGTCCGAAAAACAATCCAAATATTGGTATTGAACTTGACTTAGGTATTGCAACTCCTTTAGTTATGAGAGCAGGCAATCATGATTTAATTGCTACTGATGGGATATACTACCTTGGGATCGTGGTTAAGCCAACAGAATGGCTTGCGTTCAGAATAATGAAGCATCATATATGCACACATGTTGGTGATGAATTTTCACATGGTACTGTCAAATCTCCCGTTGATTATGACCCAAATATTACTCAGTTGCCAGTAAGAGATGATTTTATTTTGTCAGCTGCTGTGAAACCGCTATATTTTTTGAGCAATTCCAGTCTGAATATTTTGCAGGTATATGGTGATTTTGGATTCTTTTTGCCGGGAGTAGACTTCATGGGACGCAGACAAAATAAACCTAATAGAACGGCATATTTGAGTTATCAGGGAGGTGTTGAGCTAGAATACTATTTCGCAAATAAATATTTCGGAGGTGTATATAGTGCTGTTAATGTTAGTGCATATCAACTCAATGCCTTTTCGCCAAATATTTCAATTAGCGGTGGATATATCCTGCCTCAGGAGAAATTCTCACAGCGTTTAAGGGTTGGAGTTAACTATTACAATGGTAGAAGTCTTAGTAATCAGTTCTATAACCGTAAAGAGAAGTTTTTTGCTTTTTACGTTGCTGTGGATTTTTGAATCTGTGACTCTGTGACACCGTGATTCAAAGGTTAACTCTTTTGTTTGTCAGATAAAATGAGGAACTTGTACAACGAATAATCCAGTTAAATACTCTTAATATGTACTCAATACAAATGAAATTTTCATTCCTATTTTTATTTGCACTGTTCTTGCTTGGTGTTTTTGATGCTCATTCACAGCAATACTTTCAGCAAGAAGTAAACTTCGAAATTTCAGTAAAACTCAATGATATTGAGCATGAAATATCTGCATTTGAAACAATTGAGTATATAAATAATTCTCCTGATAAGCTTGAGTTTATTTTCTTTCATATCTGGCCGAATGCCTATGATAATAATAATACAGCTCTTGCAAAGCAAAAACTTCAGGGGGCATGGTCAAAGCTATTTGATGTTGAAGAGCATAGAGGCTATATCGATTCACTTGATTTTAAGGTGGATGGACGAAAAGTAAAATGGGAATATGATCAGGAACACATCGATATTTGCAAGATATATTTGAACAAACCCTTAGAGAAGGGAGCAAAAATTATCATAACTACACCCTTTCATGTAAAACTACCAAAAGGTGTGACATCGAGACTGGGACATATTGATGAATCTTATCAAATAACCCAGTGGTATCCGAAGCCGGCAGTATATGACAAGTTTGGATGGCACCAGATGCCATATTTAAATCAAGGAGAGTTTTATTCAGAGTTTGGGTCGTATGATGTCTCTATTACTCTTCCAAAAAATTATGTAGTGGGTGCTACAGGTGATCTGCAGAATGAAAAAGAAATTGATTGGTTGAATTCACTTGCAGAGAAGACTGCCGAGATTGAAGAATTTGATTATGATGATAACGATTTTCCTGCCTCATCCGAGGAGTTTAAAACTATCAGATATACCCAAAAAAATATTCATGATTTTGCGTGGTTTGCCGATAAAAGATTTAACGTACTTACCGGTGAAGTTAAATTGCCACACTCAGGCAGAGTAGTGAAAACCTGGGCTATGTTTCCAAACATAGGTGGAAACTTGTGGACGAAATCAATTGAATACATCAATGATGCTCTGTATTATTATTCCAAATGGAATGGAGATTACCCATACAACCAAGCCACAGCTGTTTTGTCAGCTCTCACAGCAGGTGGAGGAATGGAGTATCCAAACATTACAGTGATTGGAAATTCGGCAACCGATATGGCCCTGGAAATGGTTATTATGCATGAGGTGGGCCATAACTGGTTCTATGGAATCCTTGGATTTAATGAAAGAGATTTTGGCTGGATGGATGAAGGGATTAATAGCTTCAACGAGCAAAGATATATGCATGCTAAATATGGGAAGGATCTGGGACTTTCAGAATATTTAGGTGTGCCAACCAAGGTACTCAAATTTGGTGATCTTGATAAAGTAAGATACAAAGACATGCACGAAATGGGGTATGCTTTTTCAGCTCGACTCAACCTTGATCAGCATGCCTCTTTAAATGCTGCTGATTATACGGAGGCAAATTATGGAATGATTCTTTATTTCAAATCAGCAAGGGTAATGGATTACCTTATGCAATACCTCGGAGAGGATGAATTTGATAAGATAATGCAGGGTTTTTTCAATAAATGGAAGTATAAGCATCCTAATCCTGAGGATTTGCAGAAATGTTTTGAGGAAAATACCGGAAAAGATCTAAGCTGGCTTTTTACTGATCTTATTAAAACCACAAAAAAGATTGATTACAAAATCCAGGCAATCCGTGGTGATAAAGTTCTGATTAAAAATATTGGCGATATTAACTCTCCTTTGTCGCTGTCAGGTATAAAAAAATCTGAACCTGTATACACCGAGTGGTATGAGGGCTTTGAAGGAAAAAAATGGCTTTCGCTACCAAAGTCTACCGATTTAGACATGGTTCAGATTGATCACAATTATGATATGCTTGATCTTTATAGGAAGAATAATCAAATTCGTACATCAGGATTATTTAAGAAGATTGAACCGATAAGACTCAAGTTTTTTGGAGCAGTTGAGAATCCGCTCAGAACACAGTTGAATGCAGCTCCGGTTATGGGGTGGAATAGTGCTAACAAGTATATGCTTGGTGCAATTTTTTATAACTCTTTTATTCCGGCAAAGAAAATGGAATATCAGCTAATGCCGATGTTTGCCTTCGGTACCAAAGACCTTGCCGGAAGTGCAAGCTTTGCATATCATATACTGCCTTATAATTCTATTTTTCAGTCAATCGACATTTCTCTTTCTGGAAAGAAGTATGCACTTGACAATGTGGCTTTAGATATTTTTGGCAGAATAAAAGCATCAGTAGCATTTAATTTTGCAAGCAGCAACCCTAGATCAAAGGTTAAGGATCAAGTGGTGATTGATGGTATTATGGCTAGCAACCCTGAGTATCTGCCAGGAAGCGGTGGAGAAGAGAATATCAAGGTGTATAATCTAAAATACAATCGAACCCATACTGGTCCAAATAATCCTTATAGTCTGAATATTAACCTTCAGGCTGGAGACGGTTTTGTGAAAAGCTCTGTCAGCGCGAAGTACAGGATTACTTATCAATATAAAAATGGACTGGATATGAGATTATTTGCCGGCACATTTTTATATAAAAAGGCTGATGTTTCTCCAATGTATAACTTCATATTGAGCGGTTCAAGAGGTATGGATGATTACACCTTCGATGAATACTTTTTTAACAGAGGAGCTGCCCCCTATACAGGGTTTTTATCACATCAGTTTATTCCCAATGATGGAGCTTTTGCAACTTATGCACCCACTGGCCAGACCAATAAGTGGATTGTTGCTATGAATCTAAGCTCTTCATTACCAATCAAAAAGAATATCCCAATCAAGGGTTTTGTAAATATTGCAGCTTTGGGAGAATCGATTGCAGTTCCTGGTTATCCTGATATGGGGACCTTTCAATGGGAAGCAGGAGTGAAATTATCACTCGGAAATGACATGTTTGAAGTATTCTTGCCTCTGATTATGTCTAACGATCTTAAGGAGATAAACGATCAGATGACTAACTCATACATTGAGCGAGTAAGATTCTCTATTAAGCTTAATGGTCTTAATCCCTTTGTGTTAGCTCGTAGTTTATTCTAGACATAAATCTATGTCGCAGAGATTTGTTTTTGCTGAACGATAAAAATTAATACTTTTGCACCCGTTATGTGAATTATTGCATAACGAGAAATTTATTATGAAAAAAGCAAGCACTCTCTTAGTCCTGTTACCTGTTCTACTTTATTGTTTATCATGCGATAGTCAAATGCAGGATAGTAATTCAATCAATCAATCCAACACTTTTGCAATAGAAAAAGCCGATACTATTGATGCAACAAATGATTTTTATGATAACGAGGAAACTCATGTTCTCAAATCATTTGAATTAGAAGTACTGGGTGAGATTTCTAATGCCGGGAGAGTAGATTTTTCTGAATTGCCTCTGCGTAGCATTATTGTCAAAGAAACAATACTTGATGCTGACGGGGATGCTTTTATTGGAGCTTTCAGATACGATGGATATTCTCTTTATGATATTTTGAATGAGCGACATTTGGATAAAAAGAACGCTGACGCATATAAGCCAATAATTGACTTATTTGTTGAGATAGAGAATGACATGGGCGAAAAAGTTGTAGTTAGCTGGGGCGAAATATTTTATCCAAATCATTTGCATGAGATTATCATTGCAACCAGAGTAATGAGGATAGTTCCATCTAAAACAAATGAGTTGTGGGAATTGCCTGTTGATTGTAAAGTTGTTTTTTCATCAGATCTTATTACAGAAAGAAATATCAGCAAGCCAATAAAAATCACAGTTAAGTCATATGAAACAGATTTAGTGGAAGAAATGGGAAAGAATCCTATGTATTCACCGAAAATTGATATTCTTATCGAAAACAAGATCACTGAAACAATATTTAGTAACCCTGAAGATATTCCGGAGCAGAGTCTTCATACAATATTTTATGGAAGGGGAAGAGGCATACATAGCACGCAACCATTTACTGGAGTAAGCTTAAAATCTTTTTTCGACGGGAAAATTGTAATGACCCAGAAAGCATTAAGGGAAGGTCTTTTTGTTATTTCTGCTGACGATGGATACAGATGCGTCTTCACTTATAGCGAAGTATGTAACAGAAATGACCAGGCTGAAGTATTATTGCTTTACAGGCCTGAACGGACTCACGAAGGTGTGTTTAGTGTGTTTCCAAGCTGTGATTTCTTTTCAGACAGGGCAGTACATGCAATAAATGAAATAACCTATTCTGATAGCCAGAAATGATGAAGATCAATCTGATCCATAAATCGCTTATTTACATAATGATCTCTATGGTCATTTGCTCTTGTAAAGTTGGTGAGAAAAATGGTGAGGAGTTAATTATTTTCCATGCTGGTAGTTTGTCGCTTCCATTCAGAGAAGTCGCCGAGAGTTTTCGTTTAGAGAATCCTGATATTGAGGTTGTTATGGAAGCAGCCGGGAGTAGGCAATGTGCGAGAAAAATTATTGATTTGAACAGGAGATGTGATATTATGGCCTCGGCTGATTATCGGGTGATCAATAATTTGCTAATACCTGAGTTTGCCGATTGGAATATAAAATTTGCAGGCAATGAAATGGCAATAGTCTATCACGAGAAATCGCGTCGAAGTGCAGACATCAACCATGATAATTGGTATGAGATTTTATTGGATGAGAATGTTGTTTTCGGGCGTTCAAATCCTGACTTCGACCCATGTGGATATCGTACTGTTTTGCTTACACAGCTTGCAGAGAAATTCTACGGAAAGCCAGGACTGGCTGATAAATTGATACAGAAAGACCTGAATTATATTCGTCCGAAAGAAGTTGATCTGATAGCTTTGCTTGAAACAGATGTTATTGATTATATCTTTTTGTACCGGTCTGTTGCTGAGCAACACAAACTGAAGTATCTGGTTTTGCCAGACAGCATAAACCTGAGTGATCAGGGGCTGACCAGTTTTTATTCATCAGCAAGCCTTGAAATATCTGGAAAGAAGCCAGGAGAAACCATATTAAAAACAGGGGAGGCAATGGTTTATGGTGTAACGATAGTTAAGGATGCACCAAATAGAGAGGCTGCAATAAAGTTTGTTAGTTTTTTATTGGCTTCTGAAAAAGGGATGGCAATAATGGAAGAAAACGGACAGCAATCATTGGTGCCGTCATCCAGCAATACTTATAGAAAAATCCCAAACGAGCTTAAGCAGTTTGTTATGAAGTGAGTATCGTGCGGTTAAGAGCCCTGCAGTTAAGAGTCATAAGCAATGAAAAGTTCTTACAATATACTAAACCTGATTTTCATCTTACTTGGAGGTTTAGTATTGCTGTTTATTATTGCTCCGCTTCTGGGAATGGTTATTAATACTTCTTCGGCTGAGATTATTGAAACAACAAAAGATACTGAAGTCCAAAAAAGCATTTGGCTGACACTCTCAATATCATTTGTTTCTACACTTGTGTTTGCGATAGCAGCAATACCTTTGTCGTATCTACTCGCAAGAAAGGACTTTCTGGGGAAAGGGCTTGTGCTTGGGATAATCAATTTGCCTGTAGTTATTCCTCATTCTGCTGCCGGGATAGCAATATTAGGTTTTATCTCAAGAGATTCTGTAATAGGTAAAATTGCTGAAAGCCTTGGCTTGACACTCGTTGGTAATCCGACAGGAATTGCAGTAGCTATGGCTTTTGTGAGCGTTCCTTTTTTACTTAATGCAGCGCGTGATGGTTTTGCTGCAGTTCCTGAACGATTAGAAAAAGCCGCTCTAAACCTTGGGGCATCTCCAACAAGAGTATTTTTTAGGATATCATTGCCGCTGGCAGCCAGAAGTATTTTCTCGGGTTTGATTTTGATGTTTGCACGAGGGATGAGTGAATTTGGTGCAGTTGTTATTGTTGCCTACCATCCGATGACCACACCAGTTTTAATTTATGAGCGTTTTGGGGCTTTCGGACTAAGTTATGCTCGTCCGGTATCAGTTGTGTTTATTCTGGTTTGCCTGGTGTTTTTTATCGCTTTGCGATTAATGGCAAAGGAGAAACAAAAATAATGAGTATTCAGGATGTTGGAAATTAAGCACATATCAAAAAAGTATAAAGACTTTCATCTTAATGATATAAGTTTCTCTGTTA
Source organism: Bacteroidales bacterium (assembly GCA_023145515.1). Taxonomy (GTDB): domain Bacteria; phylum Bacteroidota; class Bacteroidia; order Bacteroidales; family UBA12481; genus JABHCC01. The sequence goes on along the minus strand of JAGLDP010000149.1, from coordinate 20,351 downwards.
AGGGTGGAGACTATTTTGTTTTGTTAGGCGAATCCGGAGCTGGGAAATCATTAATTCTTGAGATAATTGCTGGATTAGTAGCTCCTGATAATGGAGAGGTAACGATGAACGGCAAGAATATCACAAATGATAAAATCCAGAAAAGAGGGATTGGATTGGTTTTTCAGGATTATGCCGTTTTTCCTCATCTTACAGTGAAAGCTAATATCGCTTTTCCGCTTAAATCCAGAGGACTCAATAAGCATGAGATTAATGAGAAGGTAAGCGAGCTGGCAAAGAAGATGAGTATTGATCACCTATTAGAACGGCGGCCGAATACTCTTTCGGGTGGTGAGCTGCAAAGAGTAGCATTAGCACGTACTCTCGCATTAGAGCCTGATTGTTTGTTGCTTGATGAACCTCTTGCTTCACTTGACGTTCAGTTGCGTGATGATTTACGTAGTTTGTTGAGACAGATAAACAATGAAGGTATAACTATAGTTCATATAACACATGATTTTGAAGAAGCTGTAGCTCTGGCTGATAAGGTCGGGATTATCCATAATGGGAAAATCATTCAAGAGGCTTCCCCAAAGGAGGTATTTCATAATCCCAAATCAAAGTTTATTGCTAATTTCGCCGGAATAAAGAACTTCTATAAGGCTGAAATCAAACTAGGAGAAACTATAATTCTTGACAAGAAGGTAGAGATTGTAAATGTATCAGGAAAAACTCAATGTTCTGGTTTTGTCATGTTCAGGAGCGAAGATGTTGTTGTTTCTGGTAGAAAAACTGAGTCAAGTATTTGCAATAATTATCAGGGCAGAGTGATTGAGATGATACCAACAAAGCATGGTATCGAACTAATTGTTGATGCAGGTATTATCGTTTCGGCATTGATTACACAACAATCATCTGATAAGATGAGCCTTGCAAAAGATAGTTCTGTTTGGATTAGTATAAAAGCATCAGCCATCAGGTTTATCGAGTCGAGTTAATCAGATATCTGGAAATATTTTTTAGAAAAATAGTTAAGAAATGCAAAAATCAATCATCGCGTCAATACTTTGGGTGATCCTATTTATGTTGGCACCTGTCAATCTTATCGCTTCCGATATCGGAATAGATTTTTTTCATGGTTCCTATAAAGAAGCTATTGAAAAGGCAAAAGATGAAAATAAAATAGTGTTTATTGATTTTATTACTGAATGGTGCGGCCCCTGCCGGATAATGGATAGGGATGTTTTCTCAAAGAAGGAAGTTGGAGAAATCTTTAATCAGAGTTTTGTAAGCATCAAACTAGATGCTGAGTCTGACATGTACATGCCTTTAGCAAAAGAATTTAAGGTTAAAAGTTATCCTACGTATATCTTTGTCGATCCTAACACAAAACAAATAGTGCACAGGAGTGGATCAAGGCAGTCGGTTCATGATTTTCTTCTTACTGGTTTACAGGCGAGTAGTACTGAATACAATTCGGTGAAATTGTTGGAGCGATACGATAGGGGAGACCGCAGTCGTGAATTTCTGGAGCAATATGTTTTGTATTTGAAGATCAATAATTATTCTAAAAAACTGAGTGTTGGTTTTGAAGAGTATATGGCTTTACCCGGCGTTGATCTGACAGATAAAACTGCCTGGATAGTTTTTTCTAAAAAGAACAGAGGTATTGATAATGAATTGTTTCAAGAAGTAGTCAAAAATCAAAAGAAATATAGATCGCTTTTTGGTGATGAACTTAATGAGAAATTAGAAAGTGAATTTGGACTGATTCTGCAAAGAGCTGCACATGCATGTTTGTACGATGCAAGCAAAGATAATAGTCAGAAGTATAAGGATGCAGTGAAGCTTGTTGGTGAATATAACTTTCAGAATAAGGAGTTTGTTATGGATCATGCACATGCGATTTACCTTATCGGACAAAGAAAGTTTGATGAAATGCATGAGCTTATTATGGGGATTCTTGCAGATGATAGTTATTCGTTTGATCAAAAAAATAAATTCAGCTGGTTTGCAAATTATGCCCGCAAAGTAGATAACGATATAGATTACCTAAATAAACTAGTTATTTATATGCGCTACTTTGCCTATAATGCAGATGATAAAACGGATGTGAGAGCACATTATAATTACGCCAAGCTTTTAGAAGAAATCTTGTTGCAGTCTGATATTGAGAAGGATATATTCTTTACAAAGATGCCATCTTTTGGTGACAAGACTTACTCTTTACGTCCTAAAGATTTAAAAAGGAAGCCAAAGAAGTAGGCAGCAAAAACCAGATGACTATGGTTTAGTTTTGCTGCTAGCCACCATTTGCCTTGTTGATTATGTATGACAAATAATGGAGATTATTTTGCATCTTTGATTTTCATTGAAAATAATTTCATATGCTGAATCAACATACCAAATAAAGTATAGAATGATAGTTGAGAAAACAAAAGGAATAATCGCTGCACCCTACTCACCAATGAAGGAAGATGGATCATTAAATCCGGAAGCAGTAAAAGGATATGCCAATTTACTAATACGGAATAATGTGAAGGGAGCATTTGTCTGCGGAAGTTCCGGGGAGGGTTTGTCATTAACAATTTCCGAAAGAAAAGAGCTTGCAGAATTGTGGGTCTATCACGGAAGGGGAAATATTAAAATAATAATACATGTAGGTGCCACCAGTATCAAAGACAGTCAGGAACTGGCAGAACATGCTGCTACGATAGGTGCCTCGGCAATAGCTGCTATTGAACCAATTTATTACCTGGGTGCATGGCAGGAGGATCTTGTGAAGTATTACAAAGAGCTAAGTAGCGCATCACCAGGACTGCCATTCTATTCATACTATATACCAGGCTTAACACATTATCAAACTGATTATGTAGATTTCTGTGAAAGGGCTATCCGTGAAATACCTGATTTCGTTGGAGTTAAATACACCAATAACAACCTCTTTGAATTCGCCCAGCTGATTAAGCAATTCGGGAAACAGCTTGATCTGTTGTTCGGAACAGATGAACTATTGATAAATGCACTAGCCAGTGGAGCCGTTGGAGCAGTTGGCAGCACATACAATTTCTTGCCTTCAATTTACAATGATCTCATGAAATATTTTTATGATGGTGATATTGATAAAGCAAGAGAACTACAGATCATTTCTCAGAATATTATCAGTCTTATGCCAAAATATAACGGTTCTATTGTTTTTGGGAAAGCTATAATGAAGTTAATAGGCATTGATTGCGGTCCGAATCGCCTCCCTCTAAGAAACTTATCCGGCAATGAATTAAGTAGCCTTGAGAAAGATCTTAAAGACCTTAACTTTTTCAAAATGTGTGCAATTTGACAGCATTATAATATCAGAATTATTTAACATCAAAATTATCAGTCAACCACAGGAGATATGGAAAAACCTGGTTTCCATCCCATCATAGTAATAGTATTTATTCTAATAATTGCCTTCTTCCCAGGCACAAATACCTTTAGCCAGCCTCAGCCTGAAAATAAGCTGACATACAATAGCCTTGGTGAAACACCCGACTCACTGGGTGTCGCTGGTCCGTTTACAGGTCTACTCGGTCAGAACATGGATTTCCTGATGGTGGCAGGAGGTGCAAATTTCGCTTCACCAGTCTGGGAAGCCAAAAAAGAGTACCACAGTCGGATTAATATTGGCAAACTGGATCCTGAGGAAGAAGATATTAAGTGGATAGATTCGAAATTGGATTTACCCTATGTTGTTGGATATGGTTCCTCTGTAAGCCTGGAATCAGGTGTTATTTGTATGGGAGGTCATAATTCGGATGAAGTATTTGACAAGGTCTTCCTTATCAGTTTGAATGATTCAGAGAATGAATTAGTATTCATCAACTTACCGTCACTGCCCAAACCAGCCACCCATGGAGGCGCTGCCCTAATCGGAGAATATGTATATTTTTTCGGCGGACAATCAGGGCATGAACTGGAAACGGCAGGCAATAGTCTCTGGCGCCTGAATATTTCATCCATTTCTCATTATTCCGCTGATCCATTTGGCAGATATCCCTTCGAATGGGAAATACTCCCTTCACTGCCAGGTCCCGGTCGCGCTGTACATACTATAGTTGCCCAACACAATGGCAGGGTCCAGGCATTGTACGTGATAGGCGGTCGACGGATAAAGGATAATTATAGTGGACCTGAACCTTTTGAATTCCTCAGTGATATCTGGGAATTTGATCCTTCCGATGTGCTTAATCCCTGGTCCAGAAAAACCGATTCTCCCGTAAACATGATGGCCGGACCGGGTGCTGCATTCGGACAAGGCCATGTATTTATTTTGGGCGGCAGCGATGGAAAACTGATATACATGGCTGATTCATTGAAAGATAATCATCCGGGATTTCCAAAACTAGCATGGGCGTACCACACCATTACCGATACCTGGAGCTCCTTGGGCGAAATCCCGGTCAATCAGGTAACCACCACGGCTGTGAAATGGCAGGATAGAATTATTATTCCATCCGGAGAAGTACGCCCAAGAGTAAGATCGAACAAAATCTGGTTAGTCAGTATACCTGTCAGAGAAAGCCGCTTTGGTTGGCTAAACTACACCACCCTGGTTGTTTACTTGCTGGCTATGTTAATGGTAGGTGTATATTTTACCCGTCGCAATAAAAACACAAACGACTTTTTCCGTGGTGGACAAAGAATACCATGGTGGGCAGCTGCTTGCAGCATCTTTGCCACTATGCTGAGTTCTCTCACCTATATGTCGGTTCCTGCAAAAGCATACATGACTAATTGGGAATATCTTCTGGGATATCCTATTATTTTTCTAACGGCCATACTGGTTATTTATCTTATACTTCCATTCTTTCGGCAGATAGATGCCACTTCAGCTTACGAATACCTGGAAAAACGATTTAACCGGGCTGCCCGCTACCTCGGGAGTAGTTTTTTTATGCTTTTTCAAATTGGCAGGATGGCAATTGTCCTGTTCCTTTCGGCCCTTGCTCTTACTGCCATCACACCGTTTACACCGGCCCAATGCATTCTGATTATGGGTATACTAAGTATTATATATTCTACACTGGGCGGAGTAGAAGCTGTTATTTGGACAGACACAATACAAACTTTTGTTTTGCTGGGTGGTGCCGTGTTGGTTTTTATACTGGCTTTGACAAAACTGGATGGAGGAATGAGCGAGTTTGTGCAAGTTGCTGCAGCAGACAATAAGTTTAAAATGGTTAATTGGGACTGGGACACTTTCTCCTATACAACCGCAGCCTTTTGGGTGATAATAATTGGGGCTTTTGGACAGAATCTTGTATCATACGGATCTGATCAGGCAGTGATACAGCGGTATATGACTACTTCAGATCAAAAGAAAGCTGCCAAATCTATTCTGACGAACGGTATTATTGCTGTTCCCGCCGGATTGCTATTCTTTGCTGTGGGGACTGCTTTGTATGTTTTTTACAAATCTCATCCATCAGAAATTGATCCAAATTTTCAGAACGATGCCATCCTGCCCCTTTTTATTGTCAGTGAAATTCCGGCCGGTTTAGCCGGCTTAATTATCGCAGGAGTTTTTGCAGCGGCACAGTCGACCATCAGCACCAGCATGAATTCACTATCCACTACAGCTGTAACTGATTTCTTCCGCCCATGGGGTGCCAGAAAAACAGAGGAAGGATATCTTAATTTAGCCAGATTATTAACGGTGGCTTTCGGAACAGCCGGCACTGGTCTTGCGCTGATATTTGCCTCGGCAGATATAAAATCACTGCTCGATCAGTTTTTTGCTATTCTGGGATTGTTCGGTGGAGCTTTAGGCGGTATGTTTTTGCTCGGTATGTTTACCAGAAGAGCCAATGGCCGCGGAGCAGTAGCCGGAGCTATTATCGGAGCAATCACCTTATATTTTGTTAGTACATTTACAGATACACACGTTTATCTCTACGCTGCTATCGGTATTGTGAGCACAATGATCAGCGGTTGGATTTTTAGCCTGATAATAAATGATAAGGAGAAGGATATTAGCGGTCTTACCGTGTACGACTTAAGAAAAAATCAGAATAAAAATAATTAATGGATATACTGAAACTATCGATAAATTGATTGAGCGGATTCATTGACCATCCGTCTCTACAATTTCTTTACCAACCATTCCAAGTCTGTTTTCAAGAACGAAATAGCCGAATAATTATCCCTTTCGAACAACACACCTATCCCATCTTTGCCAATTTCACTCAGGCAGGAATAGGCGTATATTCCATTGTAGATACACTTGTTCACAGGCCATGTTTTTCCGTCATCAAAAGAAACCTGTAGCGTACCATAAAAACGTCCGGACTTTGTATAAGGATTACTAAAAATCAGGGCTGGTATATCGAGCTTTTCTGAACCAAGCCGGATAATCGACCCCATACACTGCGATTCAATCAGATATCGGTCATCCTTCAATCCTGTCCAGTTCTTCCCACCATCTACACTTATTGCCGTTTTTCTAAGCTTCTCCCCACCTGCACTTCTACTGTTCAACATTACCGAACCATCCGATAATTCAACCATTTGCACCTCATTACCCCTTCCCGGATCTTGTTCGAAAGCAACATCTCCATATTTCCAGGTTTTTCCGCCATCATCTGAATAAACAGCATAAACTCTCCAACTTGGTGATGGCCCCTGGTTATAAGGCATAATGATCCTGTCTTTATATGGATCCTTAGTCAGCTGAATCCCTCTTCCCGGACCACCGGCAATACTCGTAACCCATGTAGGTCTCTTAACCATCTCAGTAATTTCAGTTGCCTCTGTCCAGCTCTTCCCGTCATCATCACTATATTGAATATACGATCTGCAAACAGTATCAGAATCAAAGCCAACTCCCACCTGTCGCTCATGAAACCCTTCCGGATATTTTTGATACATCAGAATCAGTTTTCCACTATTTCTATCCTGAACTATCATTGGGTTGTTAAGACAATCATCACCCTGCTCAGCCACAATCTGCAACGGTCCCCAGGTATTTCCTGAATCTGTACTTCGTTTAAGGACAATATCATTGGCGGCATGGTCACTTTTACTTTCGCGGCCCTCTGCAAATGCCAACAGTACTCCGTTTTGAGTTTGCCAGAGTGCAGGAATTCTGTATGTGTGATACCCGTCCTCACCTTGCTTAAAAACATCTATACGTGATGGTATCTCCTTAGCTTTTTTGTCAATTTCATCAAGAGTGAAACGTGTACCGACCAGGTAATTAGGATGATCTTTCTCCCACTTTCCGTAGGTGGCTGCGAAGAATGAACCATCCGGAAAAATTTCAAATGCAGGATAACCGCAATCCCAATTGCTCTTGTTATCCAGGAGTCGGATACGATACTGTCCTTCCTTACCTTCCACCAGGTCATCATAGCTTCCTACCCATGCAACAAAATCGCCCTGCATAGGTGATTGGTATGCATGATCCCTGAATGTTATAACAAGTCGACCGTCTTTTGCATATAAACACTGATGCCTGTCGCCCGTGAGACTGGCTGGAAGTTCCCTGGGGTTTGTCCAGCTCTGGCCCTCATCATTTGAGAAGATTATAGATGAATTGAATCGACGTCCATTTTCCCTTAAAAGCATAGCAATCTGCTTTCCATCAGGAGATCTGACCACTCCCGGTTCACACAATCTCATATAGCCATCACTCACTACGATCTGAGGATTACCCCAGCTAAGGCCTCCATCTTTACTGGTTGTAGAATAGACAGTGAATCGCCCACTCTTCATATCTCCATTGATGAATCGTGAATCATCATGAAAAAAAGCCATGTAATCACCATTCGTCAAGCGGATCATATCTCCCATTGCAACAATCCCTCCGAAATCAAAGATTGATTCCAATTCCGACCATGATTTTCCATTATTTTCAGAAACAGCCAGTCTGATAGGAGTGAGACCAGAGAACATTATTATTCGTTTCTTTCCATTCTTATCTATAGTAGGATACAAGGTTGGTACCTCTTTACTGCTACTCCATGATTCCGGCACTTCAATTCGTTCACTCCAGCTAAGGCCCCTGTCCTTACTCTTCTTCATCACAATACTTCCCCTTCCATGTCCTTCAGGATAAACAATATACATAGATTTACCATCTTCCAGCAGAACTGTTGTCGGATGCCCCAGGTATTGATCCTCTTTCTTGTCTATTACCACCTGACGGTTGGTTTCATTAGTGAGATCAATTATTGGAATAGTAAATCCCAGAGGCTGCAGAGACACAGGAATAAGATTACCACTGGCAGAGAATACAGATATTTCCATATTAGCCCTGATAGGGTGAAATCCCATTTTGCCATTAAATCCACCTCCGTACTTAACACTATGAACTTCAATACTATCAATCAGGAATTTTATAAGAGAATCTATTCTGATGATTTCAAAATCAAAGCAAATATCTGAGTGGATAAACTCCTTATTTGCTTTCAGGGAAATAACTTCATCTCCAAAAATGGGTCCGTTCAGATAAATATCATTTTGCCGGCCATCAAAGCCAAAATAGTTTTTCCCTAACTGGAATGAGGCAGCAGTTCCTCCAATTTCCTTTATCCTAATTTTTGCTTTGATCTGGAAAGCCCCAGGACCAACAATTGAGTTGGCAAACAGGTCGCCATCAGCACCTGCAGAGATTATAAGATTTCCAACAGCCTCAGGAATAGTAAAATCTGATTGATGCACTGCAATAGGCTCACCATTCTCAATATAGGATTGATGATCCGGGCCGATTTTTTTCGTTTTCTCTTGTGCTAGTCCGGAAAGGCTAATAATAGTAAACAATAGGATGGTAATTATTCTCATACTTTTTTAATTATCTTTATTAATACTTTCCGTACTTATATGCTGTTTGATACATTGTAATAATATTCTCTGTTGGTATATCCACTTGTAGAACCGGGTGTCCGGGAGAAAATATATATCCACCACCTGGCATTAAATCATCCAGTTTCCGTCGAACTTCAGTTTCAACATCCTTTGGGGTTCCATGAGCCAGAACTTGCTGACTGCTTATCCCTCCGCGGAGGCATATATCCTTCCCGTATAGTTTCTTGATCTTTCCCGGATCCATGCTTTCCGGCTGTACTGGGTCGAGAATATCTACCCCAAGTTCAATGAAACGAGGTATAAGCGGTTCAATATTGCCACAAGTATGGAGTAAGAAAAAACTATCGTACTGATGAGCTAAATCTGCCATTCTTCTTATCCTGCCTGCAAAATACTTATCAAAAGTATCAGGACTGATCAGCAGCGAGTTCTGCGTTCCAAAATCATCTGCAAGGGCAAATACATCAATGATATTACCTGCCTGTTCAAAAAGCCGGCGATAATATTCGTAATAGAAATCAAAAATCTTATCCAAAATATAATTTGCTCTGTCGGGGTCAGTTAGCAAATCCATCAGCTGTACATCGAGTCCGATTATATAACTGGCATGTTGGAAAACAGATCCTCCTGAAGCCATAATTGAAAAATCCGACCACTTATCCAAATCATAGCTAATTTCTGAATAATCAAACCAATCAGGATCAGGCCATTGATAATCATCCCATTCTGAGAGACTCTGATTAGCGGTTAATGGAGGTGGCTGAATTTCCAGGACCGAACCATGGACTGATTCTTTCTGATATTCCATGATATTCCATAGAGCCATGATATTTCCACCCCACATTTTCCCTGGCTTTAGTATGGGATGCTCCGGGCCGATGTATCTGGGAGCGGAACCGGAATGCAGATCAATTCCCCGCATGTCATAAACATCAATATGCAGGTATTCTAGTAGTTCTTTGGGATCAGACAATGCCAGATGCTTCAACAGGCGGTCGACAATCCACTGGGAAGCATTTATATGCATCGGAATTCTGTCGGAAACTTGATGTTGAACGGCAGCTTTTATTCTATCAGAGGCATTCATTACAAACAAAATAAACTTTTCATTGAGATTTGATTTCTTTTAGCAAAAGCAGTTGATTTTGGCGCATTTTCCATACACCAAAGATAATAATATGTAGTACATAAACAAGGCTTCAGTGCCGCTAGAAAAGAATATGGATTAAGATCTTTGTTGAAATCGATTTAATTGGCAGAGTGATGTAGTGAGTAAATATTTCTGAAGATAACTGCTAAACCAGAGTTCTCTGGCAATCTTCTTGAAAATACCGTTTTACTATTAACCCTGATCGTTTCTCTGCTTACTTCATTGTTCTTCAAATCATCAGCACTTTGAAAGTAAACACTTGCCTCATATTGATTTTCCTGATCTAAAAACTCAAGTGGAATATTAATATCTTTCGATTGATTGGAGGTAAGACTTCCGATAAACCAATTATCACCATTTCTTCTGGCTATGGTGGCATATTCTCCAATCTCTCCCTCAAGTACTATCGTTTCATCCCAGGTTGTGGGCAAAGCATCATAGAAACTAAGGTCTTCATTCTCATATAGTATACCTTTTGCAGCGCCGGCTCCTCCTTTTTTGTGAGGTGATCTCTCTGGCCTGTCATACCAGTATAGAAACTGCCATGGACTGTAAAGCATGACAGCCTTTGCCATTTGTGCTGTCTTGCCGCCCATTTTCTCCTGTACCCTGGGGGCAAGATAGCAATTGGTGTTGTCTCCTGCACCAGCCAGCATTCGAGTAAAAAGGGTAATCAGAGTGTGTTCGACAGACGGACTTTCCTCATCGCCCCTTATGCCCTCTTGTGTCATCAGGTTGGGGTAGGTTCGGGAATAGCCAGTGGGCCTGTACTCATCATGTACATCAACCATCAGCTTATATTTTGCTGCTTTTCGTATGGCATCATGTAGCCATGAGGTCCATTCTTGCGGACCAACATTCACGAAACCGTATTTCACTCCCTTAACTCCCCATGATTGCAGCAGGGGTAATACTTCATCCAATTGTTTTTCCAAAGCCCTTCGATTGACATAAAGTATAATGCCAATACCTTTTGAATTGGCATAGTCAATAATACGGTGCAATTTTAATGGTCCGGGTGATCTGCGAGGATCAACAGTAATGGTAGTGGCATCAGACTGATCATCATACTCGTTGCCGTACCATCCAGCATCCAGTTCCACATATTGAAGATTATGGCGTACCGCAAAATCTACACATGCCAGTCCCCCTTCAGTAGTTAAAGTAACTTCACGAATAACCTTTCCGGGCTTGATCCAGGATATATCCTCCAACTGATTAGCTTCGTTCAGGTTCTCAATAAAGTAATTGTGTTCTAACAATTCACCCGGACTTTCACCAACCATGACATACCTCCATGGACTCTGGTATTTAGCTTCTTCCAGGTCAACGGTGCCAGCTAGTTTAATTTTCAAACCTAATGAGCTATTCGGATCATGGATAAATTTCATCCTGGCATAATCTACAAGAGCAGCTTCACCCAGAGCCAAATAAGAGTTATCATTCCGCTTGATAAGCAATGGGCGTTCACAGGCATTCTCTATCTCACTGATTTTTTGCTCACGGTAGGCTGATTGAGCTCGATCTGCTACCCATGCCTTATAATCACCATCAAAACTAAAGCTGGTCTCTTCCTGAGTTAGTATTTGATCCGATCCTGATTGCTTGTCAAAAAGGTATCGGAAAGCAATACCTTCATCATAGACTCTGCAAAGCAATTGTAATTTTTGATTTGGATTTGCATCATCATTTAAAGCAAATATTACTTCATTATATCTGTTCTGAACATAACTTCTTTCGCCATAAACAGGTTCCCAGTTTTCATCCTTTGAGGATATCTCAATATCGCTGATTTGATTTCCCTTCCAGGAATCATTTTCAAAAATAAAACCCCCAATCCTGACAGTCAGTAACTGGCTTTGATTATCAAACATTGATAGAGATAAACCCTGATTATCTGTGATAATATTTACCTCAAGTTTTTCAGAAGGACTTTCAAGTCTGATGTTATTCTCTGGTGAACAGGCTGCTAAAAGGTGCAGACAGAATATAACAATAACTAATGTTCTACTACCAACCATCTCTTGCCGGCTCCCTAATAAAACGATCAAAATCAGGATGATTTGTCACTTTCATATTTTTCGCATCGTATTCTAGTTCTACATTTGTTTTCTGAGCCAGCGCTCCGAGTATTACCATCTCAGTTAAATCTGATGCATAGTCAAAGTTGGATCCTGGCATGGGTCCATCTCCTTTAATTGCATTAATCCATTCTAATTGTGGTCCGGATCCGATACGTGGAATTGATGGAGTAGGAGGATTTGCTTCAAATGCTAACCATTCTTCTTCAGGCACTAATAGCCTCTCATTTTGCGGACGTGCACCTGTCATCAATGACTTTTTATCTCCCACCATGATCATCCCGGAACTTGGTAGGGTTTCAAGGCCCCAATCAGGATTGTTTTCTGGTTTGTGTGCTCCTTGATACCATTTCAAGGTAACAGGTGGTTTATTGCCCCTTGCTGAGAATTCATAGCGAACGATTGAGGCATCTTCTAAAAATCCTTCAGGTGTATCTGTTTTTAACTCAGGAACAATGAGGTTTGGCATGCCCAAGTCAAGAGACCAGAATGGTGCATCAAGGGTATGGCATCCCCAATCCCCAAGCATGCCACTGCTAAAATCATACCATGAGCGCCAGATACGAGGCAGATAGTAGTGGGTGTAGGGGCGATTTTTTGCCGGACCTAACCATAAATCCCAATCAAGTTCTTTGGGAACAGCCACTTCTGGAGGAGGAAAAGATTCGGGCTTCTTGAAATAGCTACCCCCAAATGTAGGACCATCAAACCAGGCATGCACCTCTCTTACATCGCCTAAAACTCCTGCGTCATACCACTCCTTTACCCGGCGTATTCCATCCGTGGCGTGTCCCTGATTTCCCATCTGAGAAATAATTCCATATTCTTTTGCTTTTTCTTTTAATGTTCTGACTTGCCAAACATTATGTGCTAAGGGTTTTTCTACATAAACGTGTTTTCCTAGTTCAATGGCTGCTATAGTTGCCGCAAAGTGCGTGTGGTCAGGAGTAGATACAATTACGGCATCAATTTTCCGGTGCATTTTGTCAAACATCCGGCGAAAATCCTTGAACCGTTTGGCATCAGGATATGCTTCATAGGCCGCTTCGGTCATCCTGTCATCAACATCACAAAAGGCTACAATATTTTCATTCTCCATGGGAGTCCAATTAGCCTGTCCTCTTCCGCCTGCTCCAATTACGGCAATATTGACTTTCCGATTAGCAGAGCAGCTCAATAAGTGTGGAGCAATTAATATGCCCGAACCAATGGTTCCAGCTGCTTTAACAAATCCTCTTCGACTGATATTTTCTGATATCCTTTTCATAATTGTTACGTTTAGTTGAGGGTTACATGACAAATCTACTTTTTATTCACTTAAGCTTACTACATTTATTAACTAAAACTAAACCTAAGGAAAATACCTGAAATGAATAATCGTATCTTTTTCTTACTAGCTTCTGTATTTCTTATATTAAGCGCTTCTTCATGTAAGAAACAAATTATCCACCCCAATATCATACTATTTCTGGCAGATGATATGGGCTACGGAGATCCTCAATGTTATATGCCGGATTCCAAAATCCCAACACCAAACATTGACAGACTTGCTTCTACTGGCATCCGTTTTACAGATGCACATTCACCATCAAGTGTATGTTCACCTACCAGATATGCAATTCTTACCGGACGTTATGCCTGGAGAACTCGCTTGAAGCGAGGAGTCTTAGGTCCCTACAATTCGCCATTGATTGAGTCGGAGCGACTTACTCTTCCGAAGATGTTAAAGCAAATTGGCTATAAAACAGCCTGCATAGGCAAGTGGCATTTAGGTATGCAATGGGCAACAAATAATAATACGGAGTTGCCAGAATTATGGGGTGCTTCTGATCAATCACAAATTGATCATCGCCAAGCGATTACTGCAGGACCTCTAACAGCTGGATTTGACTACTATTTTGGAACCGATGTTCCCAACTTTCCTCCCTACCTTTTTATAGAAAATGATCGGGAACTTGGTTTTCCATCCATTGCCAAGCCTGATACTATTTATGGTAATCCCGGACAAATGCTTCCTGGCTGGAAATTAGAGGATATTTTACCCACACTTACTCAAAAGGCAGTTAGCTATATCGACAACTATGCAAAAGCAAATAGCGATCAACCTTTTTTCCTCTATTTTGCCTCAACATCTCCACATACTCCAATTGTTCCGGCACTTGAATTTCAGGGAAAAAGTGAGGCTGGTCCCTATGGTGACCTGGTTCATCAAACTGATTTTACATTTGGCCAAATCATGAATGCCTTGGAGCGTAACGATTTAACAGACAATACACTTGTGGTTTTTACTTCCGATAACGGGTCTCCGGCACGGGCTGGTGATCCACATTTGCATGGCCGGGATTTTCAGGTCGCAGGCTCAGTAATTACCAAATTTGACCATAATCCGAATGCTCCATGGCGCGGAATGAAGGCCGATATTTGGGAAGGTGGTCACCGGGTTCCCTTTGTGATGAGTTGGCCCGGAAATGTACCACAAGGTCAGGTTTCTGCTGAACCGATTAGCAGTGTGGATATTATGGCCAGTATTGCTAAACTATTGGATTATGAGCTTCCAAATACTGCAGCTGAAGATAGTTGGGACTTATCAGAACTGATGCTTGGTGAAAATGTCGGTATTGCAGCCGGAGACATTCAAATCCATGAAGCTCTGGTACATCATTCCATTGATGGCAAGTTTGCTATTCGACAGGGAAAATGGAAAATGATCCCGCAATTAGGTTCCGGAGGCTGGACACAGCCGATTAATGTAAATGCTGATAGCAGTGAGATCAAAGGGCAGCTTTATGATATTTATTCCGATCCGGATGAAAAAAACAACCTCTGGCTGGAGTATCCCGAGATAGTTCAGGAGCTACAGGATTTACTGACAAAGTACCAGAAAGAAGGACGAAGTACTTCGAGTTTAGGATCTCTCTAAATATCCTATCTTTACGTTTATGCAAGCACTATTAGGAGTATTATACCACTCGCTAGGGGGCATCGCCTCTGGAAGTTTTTATATGCCTTATAATAAGGTGAAAGGATGGGCCTGGGAAAGTTTTTGGATGCTTGGGGGCTTATTCTCATGGTTAATTGTACCACCATTGGTAGCCTGGATTACGGTGCCTGGTTTTATGGACATCATTATTGCAAGCTCCAGCCAGATTCTGTTAATTACCTTTTTGATGGGACTGCTATGGGGTGTAGGAGGATTATCATATGGTCTGGGAGTCAGGTACCTTGGAATGTCTTTAGGAAATTCAGTAGTACTGGGTTTCTGCGCTGCCTTTGGGGCTCTTGTACCTTCCATTTATTATTCAATAATTCCAACTGAAGGCAAGGTCTCATTTACTGATATGCTGGGCAGCCCAGGTGGACAGTTGGTGCTCTTAGGTGTTTTCGTTTGTCTTGTTGGGATTGCTATTTCCGGTAAGGCAGGGATGATGAAGGAGCATGAACTTACTGATGAAGAGAAGAAAAAGTCGGTTGCAGAATTTAGCCTGGTTAAAGGATTGATAATTGCTGTTATCTCAGGTATCCTCAGTGCATTTTTTAATTTTGGTATTGAAGCAGGTAAGCCTTTGGCAGAAGCAGCTGTGGAGGCCGGATACAATCCACTCTATCAGAATAATGTAACCTTTGTTGTAATTCTGTGGGGAGGTTTATCGACCAATTTTATCTGGACAACCATCCTTAGTCTGAAAAATAAATCATACAAGGATTTTACCAACAAATCCACCCCCATTAAGAAGAATATAATGTTTTCAGCATTCGCCGGTACCCTTTGGTTCATGCAGTTCTTCTTCTATGGAATGGGTGAGAGTAAACTCGGTAACGGAGCAAGCTCATGGATTCTTCATATGTCGACAATAATCCTGACAGCAAATATGTGGGGGATATATAGGAAAGAGTGGAGTGGGGTTGCCCGGAAAACTAAATTGACTATTATAGCGGGCATCGCCATTATCCTCTTTTCTGTTGCCCTGGTTGGAATAGGAAATTCAATGTAAATGATATGATTAAAGTCGGATTATTTGGGATAGGGCTGGATACTTATTGGGATCAATTTGATGGTTTACTAGACAAGTTGAAAGGCTATCAGAATCAAATCAAAGAAAGACTTCAAGGGTTTGATGTTGAGCTTGTTGATGCTGGAATAGTTGATAACCAACAGAAATCACATGCTGCTGCTGATTTATTGAAATCTGAAGATGTAGAAATAGTATTTCTATATGTTTCAACCTATGCTTTATCCGCTACAGTTTTGCCGGTGGTTCAAATGCTTAAGGTACCAGTGGTTATTTTGAATCTACAACCTGTGGCACAATTAGATTACAAAGCTTTTAATGATCTGGGCGATCGTGGTAAGATGACTGGTGTTTGGCTGGAAAATTGTCAGGCTTGTGCAGTTCCCGAAATAGCGTCTGTTTTTAACCATTCCGAAATTTCATACGATATAGTAAGCGGATATCTTAATGACGAAGTTGCCTGGTCTGAAATAAAGGCATGGACAGAGGCTGCAAAGGTTGCAGCAGGAATGCGAAATATGAGCATGGGAATACTGGGCCACTATTATAATGGAATGCTTGACGTGTATACTGATTTGACCAAGCAAACAGCCGTATTTGGCACTCACTTCGAGATGCTCGAAATGGGTGAGTTGAAAAAATATCATGACGAAGTAAGCCTAAAGGAAATACAGATTAAGATTAAGGAGTTTGAGGAAGCTTTTGATGTTTTGCCTGAGTGTGAAGAATCAGAAATTGAGCGTTCAGCACGAACATCAGTAGCACTCGATAAGTTGGT
Organism: Bacteroidales bacterium; assembly: GCA_023145515.1. GTDB lineage: Bacteria > Bacteroidota > Bacteroidia > Bacteroidales > UBA12481 > JABHCC01. The sequence continues at coordinate 3,509 of JAGLDP010000149.1, read as the reverse complement.
GAGTACACATAATCTTGGTTCCATGGCCTATTATTATGAAGGGGAAGCAGGCAGCGATTATGAAAAACTTATATCATCTGTAATAGCCGGAAATACCTTACTGACTGGTAAGAATATTCCAATTGCCGGGGAATGTGAGGTGAAAAATGCCCAGGCTATGAAAATAATGGCTGAGTTTGGCGCTGGGGGCTCCTTTTCAGAATTTTACTTAATGGATTTTAATGATGATGTAGTATACCTTGGGCATGACGGACCAGCTCATTACAATATGGCTGATGAGAAAGTGAAATTGGTTCCCTTACCTGTATTTCATGGAAAACCAGGACAGGGATTATCTATTCAAATGAATGTAAAAAATGGTCAGGTTACCTTGCTGTCGGTGGTTGAAGGTAAGGATGATGTATTCCTGTTATGCGCAGAAGGAGAGGCAGTTCCAGGACCAGTATTGCAAATTGGCAATACCAATAGCAGATATCACTTTTCAATAGGCGCAAAAGAATTTATAAAGCAGTGGTCAAAACAAGGGCCAGCTCATCACTGTGCTATAGGATTGGGGCATATTGCTAATAAAATTGAGAAACTGGGCCAGATACTGAATATCAATGTTGTGAAAATCTACTAAGTGCCTCTAAATTTGTTTGTTGAATAAGTAAGGGAAAGCATTATGAAATCAAAGCTTGCAATTGGACTTCTTGTATTGTCATCCCTTTTATCAGCATGTGCTAATGAAGACAATAGTCAGGATATTCAGCCTAATATTTTATTCTTTCTTATTGACGATCAGAGAAATGATATTTTGTCTTGCGCCGGGCATCCAATAGTTAAAACTCCCACAGTTGATCAACTTGCTGCTGGTGGAATTCGCTTCACAAATGCCTTTGTTACCACTTCTATTTGTGCCGCAAGCCGGGCTTCAATCATTACTGGTCTATACGAATCAAGACACAATTACACCTTTGGCAAGGACCCGGTCAAAAAAGAGTTTATGATCCAATCCTATCCCTACCTGCTGAAACAGGCCGGGTACAGGACAGGGTTTATTGGAAAATTTGGGATTAAGATTGAAGAAAAGGACAGCTTGATTAAGGAGATGTTTGATTATTACAAACCATCTCCAAGGAGTACACCTCATTTCGCTATTATGGAAGATGGGAGTAAACGCCATTCAGCCGAGATAAAAGGAGATCAGGCAATCGAATTTATCAATGCTAATCCAGCTGATCAGGCTTTCTGCCTTTCAGTTAGTTTCAATGCCGTTCATGCTGTTGATGGTAATATTACTCCGGGTAATGATGGGCATTATCCTTATCCAAAGGCTGTTGCAGGCTTGTATGAAGGCCTTGAAATGCCTCAGCCGGATTTGTCCGATCCTCAGATCTTTGAAAATCACCCTGAGTTTTTGAAAACATCAATGAATCGTGAACGCTTCTTCTGGAGATGGGATACTGAAGAGAAATATCAAACCAATATGAGAGCCTATTTCAGAATGATTAGCGGATATGACCGGGTAATGGGAAGAGTGATTGCTGCTCTGGAAGAGAAGGGTGTGGATGAAAATACGGTGATCATCTATTCTGCCGATAATGGATACTATATGGGGAATCGTGGTTTTGCAGGTAAATGGAGCCATTATGAAGAATCTATAAGAGTGCCAATGGTGCTTTATGACCCCCGATTGCCTGAGAGAAAAACGGGTAGAACAGCTGATTTCCTGGTCCTCAATATTGACATACCTGCTACCATACTGGATCTGGCCGAAATCAGTGTTCCCAAAACCTATCAAGGTGTCAGCTTACTTCCTATAGCAACTAAGAGTCGTAATCCGGAGTGGCGTAGTGATTTCATGATAGAGCATCGGATGGACAATCCCATTATTCCCAAATATGTGGGGATTCGTGGAGAAAGATACGTATATGCCAATTATTATGAACAGGAACCCGCCTACGAGTTCTTACACGACTTAAAAAAAGATCCTGATGAACTGGAGAATCTGCTAGGGCATCCTGATTATGAAGAAATACTGAAAGAAATGAGGGGATTATGCGAAAACATGGATAGCCACGTAACTTTATCCAAAATAAGAGCGAATTTTCAGCATCCCCCTCAGGAATACGGTGTCAACTGCTGGTGGTGGTGGCTGAATGGAAATGTGACCAAAGAAGGCATTACCAAAGACCTTGAAGCCATGAAGTCGCGAAACTTTCATGGTGCGATGATTTTTGATGCTGGCGGACACAACCAGCGTGGGAATAAGGATATTCCTGATGGCCCCTTGTATGGTTCAAAAGAATGGAATGAGCTGTTTGTGTTTGCTCTGGATGAGGCCAGACGACTGGGTTTAGAGATGGGATTTAATATTCAGAGTGGCTGGAATTTAGGAGGCCCAAGGGTAACTCCACAATATGCAGCCAAGCAGATAACCTCAAACGGAACTGTTGTTCAGGGTGGAGGGAAAATCATTCAGAAGTTGGAACAACCTCCTATCCGTTTTGATTTTTATGAAGACATAGCTATCCTGGCTATTCCATTGAAAGATGAATCTCAGGTTGTTGACGGAATTTCTGACCTCTCATTGAAGCTGGGCTTTCACGAATTGGGGGGATCAGCTCCGGATTGCCGATTCTTGTTGACCAATGAACCAAGAAATTCATCCAATCCCGATATCAAGCCTACTATTGTAGTAAAGCAATCTGAGATAATCGACTTGACTGCAATGCTTGATGCTTCAGGTGTATTGACATGGGATGCTCCAGATGGTGAATGGTCTGTGGTTCGACTGGGTTATACCTGCACCAACTCACATGTTTCTACATCCAGCAACCAATGGCAGGGATTGGTACTAGATTACATGAGCACAGATGCTTTTCATTTCTATTGGGACGATGTTGTGGATCCCATTTTTGAGGCTGCCGGTGATCATATTGGAACAACCCTCAAATACATGGAAACTGATAGTTGGGAATGTGGAGGGATGAACTGGACCGATCAATTTGCAGCCGAATTTAAAAAATACCGGGGATACGATATTCTTTCCTATTTACCAGTACTGGCCGGAATCGTCGTAGATGATATAGAAACAAGTAATGCCTTTCTGGCTGACTTTAGAAAAACGCTGGGTGATCTGGTGGCATACAATCATTATTCTTTGTTTGCTGATTATGCGGATAAGTATGACATGGGCATTCAGCCAGAATCTGCTGGTCCTCATGCAGGTCCAATGGATGGTATTAAGAACTATGGGTTTAGCGAAATTGTCATGAGTGAGTTTTGGTCACCATCCCCTCATAGACCAAAACCAGAGAACAGATATTTCCTGAAACAAGCCAGCTCTGCGGCCCACATATATGGAAAGAGAATTGTTGGAGCTGAGTCGTTTACCACCATAGGTCCTCAATGGAATGATGAATTGTGGCATGACCAGAAATCAGCTTTTGATCATGAGATCTGTGCCGGTTTGAACCGCTTGTATTTCCACACATTTACAGCTTCACCTAAGGAAATGGGCTTGC
>JAGLDP010000148.1 GCA_023145515.1 Bacteroidales bacterium | reverse complement strand
CCTGAAATGGGCTTGCCCGGACAAGAATACTTTGCTGGTACGCATGTGAATCCTCAGGTCACCTGGTGGAATCAATCTGGTGCTTTCATCGATTATATGCATCGTACACAATCTCTTGTTCAGAATGGGAAATTCGTTGCCGATGTGCTTTATTATTATGGTGATCATGTACCCAATGTGTTCTCTATCAAGGCCACCGATCCGGCAGGTGCAATGCCTGGATACGATTACGATGTGTGCGATGAAACGATTCTTCTTCAGCTAAAAATGAAGAAGAATAAAATTGTAGTTCCCGGCGGAATTGAATATGAAGTATTGGTTCTGCCCGATCATCGGACATTATCTATGTCTGCCCTCAAAAAGGTGGAGGAATTATTGAAGAATGGAGCTCAGGTAATTGGAGATAAGCCGGAGCAATTAGTCAGTCGTGTTGGTGGTGAAGGTGCTCAGGAAGAATTTCATGCTTTAGCTGATGAAATATGGGGGGGAGATAATGGTGAGGAAGATGAGGGTGGTGAGACAGGTGAGGAAAGGTATGGTAAAGGTTATTTGGCTTGGGGGATTACAGCTAGAGAATACTTGCTTTCCAAGGATATTCCAAAAGATTTTGTGGTACTTGACGGAAAGGATCAAGCTGACTTTGATTACATACATTACACTATAGATCAGGCTGATGTGTACTTCATAACTAATCAAACCACTGATAGAAAGCTTATTGACTGTCAGTTCCGGGTCTCTGAATTGCAACCTGAATTATGGGATGCCATTACAGGTGAGATCAGGGAGGCAAAAGCCTTTACTCAAAAGGATGGTTTAACTAATGTGTCTTTAACATTAGAACCCTATGGGGCTGTATTTGTGGTGTTTAGTAAGGAAATCAAAGAGACTCAGCAAGGTGCAGAAGAAAGAAATTATCATGATTTTGAGTCTTTACAGACAATAAATGGTGAGTGGAAGGTCAATTTCGATCCAAAATGGGGACCTTTCGATTCTTCGACCCTTAGACCTTTAGACCCCAATCAGAAACCGGGTGCATTTATATTTCCCGAGTTAATAGATTGGACACAACATTCCCATGAGGCCATTAAGTATTACTCCGGATCTGCTGTGTATCAGAAGTTTATTGACCTTGAATTTGAATTGAAAGAGGGCCAGAAATACTACCTGCAGTTGGGCAGCGTGAAAGATGTAGGAATAGCTGTGGTGAAAGTTAACGGGCAAGATCTTGGAGTGACATGGACTAGTCCGTTCCGTGTGGATGTGAGTGATGTCTTGAAACCGGGGAGAAATGAGCTCGAGATTAAAGTCATCAACTCATGGTATAATAGAGTGGCGGGTGATGAAATACTGGAATTGGAGCAAGCCTATACCTCAACAAATATTATTTTGGCACATGATTTCAGAGGACAGAAAATAGAGAATGTTCAGCTAGAACCCTCCGGATTAATGGGACCTGTAGAATTACTACAAGAAAAACAGAATTAGAGAATATGAGAACACCAGAATTAATCAAACAAGCCTACGATCTGGCCAAAGCGCAGTATGCTGACCTTGGTATTGACACAGAAGCGGCCATCAAGATTATGAAAGCAGTGAATATTTCCCTTCATTGCTGGCAAACAGATGATGTAGGAGGGTTTGAGACACCAGACTCTACGCTTTCAGGTGGAGGAATTCAAGCAACTGGTAATTACCCTGGCAAGGCCCGAAATATTTCAGAAGTTAAGGCAGATTTAGAGAAGGTTATGTCTTTGTTGCCAGGAAAACAGCGGCTGAATCTTCATGCCATTTATGGGGACTTTCAAGGCGAAAAAGTTGATCGCAATGAGATTGAACCTAAGCATTTTCAAAGCTGGATTGACTGGTGCAAAACGCAGGAGATAGGAATGGATTTTAATGCTTCTTGCTTCTCGCATCCCAGAGCAGCCGATGGTTATACCCTGTCAAGTAAAAATGAAGAAAACCGTCGGTTCTGGGTAGAACATGTGAAAAGGTGTAGAGAAATCTCTGCTGAAACAGGCAAGCAATTGGGATCACCCTGTGTGCACAATACCTGGATTCCGGATGGATCAAAAGACACTCCCATTGACAGGAATGGATACAGAGAACTGCTCAAAAAGTCACTGGATGAAGCTTTTGAAACGGAGTATCCAAAAGATTACATGAAGGATGCAGTAGAGAGCAAGTTATTCGGGATTGGTGTTGAGTCGATGACAGTTGGATCGCATGACTTTTATCTGGGCTATGCCATTCAAAATAATACCCTGATCTGTCTGGATAACGGACATTTTCACCCTACTGAACAGGTAGGAGATAAGATTTCAGCAGTACTTCAGTTCGTTGATGAGATCTTGCTCCACCTCACCCGTCCCATCCGATGGGATTCAGACCATGTAGTTACTTTGAATGAAGATATTCAGTTGATTGCCTCAGAAGTGATGAGAAACAACTTCCTCGATCGGGTCAATATCGGGCTTGACTTCTTCGATGCCTCCATCAACAGGATCGGGGCCTATGTGACTGGTACACGAGCTGCACAAAAAGCATTTTTGATCGCTGCTTTGGAGCCTAAAGCCAAATTGATTGATCTTGAAGAAGCCGGCAAAAACTTCGAACGTCTGGCTCTCCTTGAAGAACTAAAAACCATGCCTTTCGGGGCCGTTTGGGATTATTACTGTTTACTGGAGAAGGTGCCTGTTGGGACAGACTATATTGATGAGATTCAGCAATATGAGCTTGAGATTCTGAGCAAACGCTAATGAGATGAAAACAACACGACGAAGCATGTTTCCGTTATAGTTCCCAAAACATCCTGAACAATAAAATTATAACAGAAATTCAGTAACAAATACAGAAATGGGAAATTGATTGGTACCGCAGCAGCTTTGGCTTCAAATTCCTCAAGAATGCATTATGCCTTGTCCTATTATCTGGAGCTTGAAAAAAAGATAATAAATAAGTGATACTTAATAAATAGGACACTGAGCAGATAGCTGGGCCAAGTGAGGAGTCGGTTTGCAATCATATTACCTCTATCTTTAGCCAGTAAACCTATTATTTTGCTTAAATGATGAAGACGATTTTCTCAATATTATTTGCAGTATTTTTTGGAATTACAGGCAGTTTTGCACAAGAGAACCGAACTATAAAGATTGATCAGGATGATACGCCTGAGCAAATTGTTCAAAAAGCTGCTATGGTTCGGCCAACACCTAATCAATACGATTATAAAAAACTGGAATTCACCTGCTTTGTACACTTTGGTCCCAATACTTTTACAAGAAAAGAGTGGGGGAATGGCTTTGAAGATCCAAGAATTTTTGATCTGCAGAATCTTGACACCGATCAATGGTGTGAGGCTGCCCGATCTGCCGGTATGAAATTAGTTGTCTTTACAGCAAAACACCATGATGGTTTTTGTTTATGGCAATCACGTTATACCAAACATGGGGTGATATCTTCACCATTTCAGAATGGTAAGGGAGATGTCTTGAAAGAGCTTTCAGAATCATGCATGAAATATGGATTGAAACTGGGGGTATATTTGTCACCTGCAGACCTGTTTCAGATTGAAAATAAGGATGGTTTGTATGGTAACCTCAGTAAATACACCGAAAGAATAATCCCACGGGAAGCTGATGGTCAACCGTTTAAGAACAAAGCAACCTTTACAGCTTTTGTTGATGATTACAATGAATATTTCATGAATCAGCTATTTGAGTTGTTGACTGAATATGGCCCTATTCACGAAGTGTGGTTTGATGGTGCTCATCCAAAACGTAAGGGTGGACAGACTTATAATTATTTGGCATGGAAAGAGTTGATCAATACACTAGCACCAGATGCAGTGATATTTGGCAAAGATGGTGTTCGGTGGTGTGGAAATGAATCGGGTAAAACCCGTGATTCTGAATGGGATATAGTGACCTTTGATGAAAATCCGGCTCAAATGAATATGTTCCCTGATATGCATGGAGATTTGGGTAGCAGAGAGAAATTACTGCAAGGGAAATACCTCCATTATCTACCAGCTGAGACCAATACCTCAATACGTGAGGGGTGGTTCTTTCGCGATGATGTGAAGCAGCGGGTTCGCAGTGCTGATGATGTTTTTGACATGTATGAACGCTCAGTGGGTGGAAATTCCACTTTTTTACTGAACATTCCTCCTAACCG
>JAGLDP010000147.1 GCA_023145515.1 Bacteroidales bacterium | reverse complement strand
TTAGAGTACCCGTCTGGGGGGCGGGGGGCCGGGAGTTCAAATCTCCCCATCCCGACTATTAGTTTCGCTAAAACGCTGCAAGCTGTTGGCTTGCAGCGTTTTAGCGAAACAACCGGGACAGATACGGGACAAGCATCAATTTTTGCGTTTGCCACAGCAACTGGTAAGACGTAAAAAAAAAATGCAAAAACTTCAAAATTCTTACTCTGAGCTAATAGCCTATCGTCCAGCAAGTTTACATACAGGCAGCTGCTGGTTTGTCTCTTACTATTCATATGACCCACAAAGCGAGAGTCTTAAAAGAAAGCGTATCAAACTAAACCATATTGATAAAATTAGCGAAAGAAGAAAATACGCTAACGAGTTAATAAAAAGGATTAATAATAATCTTGCTCAGGGTTGGAATCCTTTCCTTGATCATGAGTCAAAAAGAGGGTAAGCCCAAACCTAGTATTCCTCACATTCGACTCGTTTAATTGAGCCAGGTAGCTCTTGACCAATTAACTACTTGCATTGATCTTTTGTCATTGTACAACTAACAGTAGACTCTTTCCTAGTGGCATAATAACGACCACTTGAGCGAGACTTAATCATTTCTAAACCTCCAGCCAGAACAAGAACATTGAATTCTTCTCCGTCTGAGTTTGTGAGTTTTTCATAAGCAATAATTTGTACCATGGTAATTTCCTTTTTGAATTAGTAAAAGAGATAAAAGTTACGGGGGGGGGTTATTGCCCCATTCAGCGTGGTGGTGGGGTTGTTTTGGGGAGGATGGCTATCTCTATCAGATCCTCAAAAAAATTTGAAATTATGGATTAACCTGCATGCGTATTCTTGCGATTCCGGACACCCATTCCCGTTTTGGTCAAGAATATGCACCTGCACTCGCGTACTAAGTGCATCAGTGCATTGGCAAATGATTTTCCTATGTATTGCAGGCATGAACCAATTTTATAATTCAATATTTTTCCCATATCTTTCAGCATACCTAAAGCATTTGAAAAATAATCCCGCTCATCATGAAATCACCTATTCAAAATGCAAGAGATATTCCACTGATAATATTACTATTGGTGATGGGCTTTTTAAGTTGTAAGAAGCAAGAAGTTGAGCCAATAAATAACCCTCCTGAGATCTTGGAATTGAGCTATTCTCCAGAAGCTGGAGTTGGTGGAACAATTTTTACATTATCTGCAAACGTGGTAGATACTGACGGTGATGAAATAAGTTACTTCTGGAATGCGAAAATAGGCGAGTTCATAGGTGAGCCCGCAAGGGCCCAAGTAGAATGGAAATCGCCAGAATTAACCACCTCAGAAATGCTACTAATTGAACTTACAGCATCTGATGGAGAATTGGACGTAACCGATAGAATTTACATTATGGTTAATAAACCTGAAACTGGATGGTTGTCTGGTATAGTACATTACAAATTTACAACTGTTCCGATTGAGGGGGTTATAATTAGTGTTGGTGATATCAGTACTAGCACAAATGGAGAAGGTGAGTTTTATATCGAAAAAATCCCTGTTGGGAGCTATACTATCACTGCAGTGAAAGAAGGTTTCGACATGACTTCAGTGGAAGTTGAAATTTTGTACTTGGAACTAACAGAAGAAAAAATTTCCTTATCTACATCAAAGTATTCAACAACTCTCGAAGGTATTGTTATAGGAAACCAGACATCAAATCATAAGGAGGGTTTGAAGATCCTAATGTTAAACCCAGATGGATCAGACAGTGAACTTTTATCAACATCTGATGCGGAGGGATACTATAGTCTGGAATCAATCCCTCAAGGATTGCGCAGAATAATTGTAAGAAAGAATGATTTGGTATTATTTGACAAAGAGTTATCTCTTCAGGAGACAACTGTTAGTTTCAATATTGACATTCCAGAACCTTTTGAGTTTACTGATGGTCGAGATGGAAACACTTATCAAGGGATGAAAATAGGATCCCAAATATGGATGAACGAAAACCTAGCCTATTTACCTTCCATTACTTCGTACGATATTGTCTCTGATAGCATAGCCCATTTTTATGTAGGCAGTTACTATGGTACAGACGTCTCTGAGGCTAAAGCAAGTGAAAGCTACAAAACATACGGTGTGCTTTACAACTGGCATGCAGCAGTTTATGACCCTAATTCTAGTTCTGTCGACATATGTCCTGATGGTTGGCATTTGCCATCAAATGATGAATGGAAAATATTAGAGGAAACTCTTGGAATGAGCTCGTTAGATTTAGAAAGGACGTTAGCTGCAAGAGAATCTGGGAAAGTCGGACTGAAGCTTAAATCTACACATGGTTGGGATGAAGATGGCAGTGGAAGTAATCTCAGTGGTTTTAATGCATTGCCTGCTGGCTTTGTTAATACAAATGGGGGTTTTTTAAGTGTAGGCAGCTCTGCTCATTTTTGGACAGCTACACCATCTCAATCAGCTTTATCATACTTCGGCAGAACGCTGAGCTATTCGTCAGATGGAATAAACAATGGTTCTTCCAAAGCTAGGATAGGAAAGTCAGTCCGCTGCATTAAAGATGAATAGCATGCACTCCAAGTACCAGGCGCCATCAGTCCATTGGAGTTTTATATTTGACAGCTCTATTAAGATTCGAGCTTTTTTCAGCTTTTTTTGGAAAGCAATAAATTTGAATTTGCATAGGGATAATGTAACTTTAGCATTGAACATCATGACCAAAACCAACAAATAATTACAACCTGTAATCTCTTCAAGCAATGATTCAATCTATAGTCAATCCATCAATATTGTCTAATAAAGCATATATTATCATTATTCTTCTCCTTCTAACTTTTGTAAGTTATTCCCAAGATTTAAACTATCTGTTACTAATCGAGCAAGTTGAAGGTACTAATCTTGTCGCTGCTATACCTGAATCGACAAATAATCTAGATGAAAAGATTGATTTATATTGGAATGATGGAATCGTAAGTCTGGAAAAATCAACTACCACTTCCAGGACAATGGAAAATGCTGTTCATTACAACCATCAAACCTTTAATAAGGGTAAACGAATTTCAAAAAGATCGTATTTTGATCTTTTATTGCTTCGTGATGCTTTTGTCAGAATAAAAAATAACCAATTTCCTAATTTATTTTCTGATGAGGACTTAGAATCGTTAAAGAATAATGAAAAGATTACAGAATTAATTGATAATCCATACAAAGTAGCTCTGTCTTCTCCATCAGGCTTGTCTTATAGGACAAATCACATAAGGAAGCTGAACGAAATTGGGTACTATAATATTGTTTCAAAATCTACTTTGCTTAACGATGCCGACTTCGAAATTATTAAAGCTAAAATAGTGGAGAATATCCCAAGCTACATTATAATAACCTTGGGTACTGAGTTCGACAATGACACTTTAGATTTGAAGGAGAATTTTGATGGAGTAATAAAAGTTAAAGTTTTTTTCACTCCAAATTTTTTTAGTGAAAGTAAAGCTCTTTCAGCTAATCGTCTATCTTATTTTGAACGTATTTTGTGTTCTATAGAAATAGAGATTGATCATTATGACAATTCAAAATTCATTGATCATAAAACAGACAGCTGGCAAAATAAACGCACTTTGTCTTGGGCGAAATATCCAATGACAGCCGCTAATGTTTCTGTCGAAAAACTGCCTCCTTTGAAGCTATATTTATCAGGTTACCTTCAATCTTTTCGACATCCAAAATTTGGTATTTCGCTTCAGTACAAAAATTACGGTTGTTTTAGTAGTAATGCAGTAGATTTATTAACTCGGGAATTCCAACCATTTAATAATCTTTTCTTTGACCTTGATATTCATATATACCCGTATCTGAGCATAAATTATAAAGGAAATTATTCCATGTATATTAATAATAATTCTAAATATATTGATTTGCCCGTAGATCAAAATTACTTAAGTAGTAGTGACATAGTAGATTTTTACTCTGAAGGTCTTGGGACTCTCAATGCTATAGGAATTAAACTTGCATATCCTGTTTCAAAAAATATTTCTATTGCTGTATCTCCTAACCTAGCCTTCTATAATGTTTCGTTTGCTGCTTACCCAGTATACAGAAATCAGCCTAACCTTAGTACGAATAAAGTTATAAGTGACCATGGATATCTTGGACAAAAAAGTGATAGTGATTTTGTATTTCCAATTTACGAAAGCGATAACATTAATTTACAGGGATTAACATTTGATATTGGTCTTAGATTTAAGTTCTTGAAGGTGGTGGAATTAGAGCTTGCCTATGAGCATTTTTCAACCCTATTAGGGACGAACAAGTATTCTGGTGAATTTGTTGGATTGAATAACTTGAGGTATCATCTTCTTGCAATTGGTTTAGGGGTGAAATTATAGATATCTATCCCCTTTATGACGCTTCAATTTCAGCGCTGAACGTCATTTCTCATTGATAAAACCTTAGGTAAGTTTTTTTGAGTACCCCCTAATACCTGTTTAAGTTCATCACAACTATAAATGGATCTAGGCCAAGTACACCGAATTACTTGAAAAGTACAATCAATTACTTGTAGCTGCTTCTTTGCAATGTGATATTCTGCTTCTTGATTTTTGTGAAAACAATTTCCTTATCTTAGTATACAAGAATATTTGTGAACAAAAAGCTACACCTACCTATGACAGAACTAAATAGCACTCTTAGAGTTCGGAAAAATAATGGCGAACTTGTATCCTTTGACATGAATAAGCTGAACAAAGCATTAAAGCGTTCAGGTGCAAGTGAGCAGCATATTAAAATGGTCGGTCTGAGAGTTAGCAAAGAACTATATGATGGTATCCCTACTAAAAAGATTTATAAACTCGCATACAGCACTCTCAGAAAATTATCTGATCATAGTGCCGGTCGATACCGACTAAAAAAGGCCTTACTCAAATTAGGTCCGTCTGGTTATCCCTTTGAACACTTTGTGGCTAAATTATTTGAAACTGAAGGATATTCGGTGAAGACCGGACAAATAATACAAGGGAAATGTGTGAAGCATGAAGTAGATGTTGTGGCTGAAAAGGATAACAAACTGATCATGGTTGAGTGCAAATTTCATCGATCAGAAGGAACTAAAAGTGATGTAAAAATCAGTCTCTACGTTCGCTCACGATTTACAGATATTGAACAAACGTTGATGGAAGCTGAAGCTCGCAAAACCATCAATTTCCAACCCATGCTAATTACAAACACACGGTTCACTCTTGATGCCATACAATTTGGCAAATGCTCTGGCATGCAACTGGTTTCATGGGATTATCCTCAGGGACATAGCCTGAAAGAATGGATCGATAAAGCTGGATTATTCCCGATTACTGTTCTTAAATCTCTCACCCAAAAAGAAACAGAAAATTTATTGAATAAGGGAATAGTTCTTTGCCGTCAAATTGCCGCCAATCAAGAAACATTAAGCGACCTCAGAATGCCAAAAGCTCGTTTGAAGAAACTTATGAATGAAGTGAATGCTTTGGTTTAATAACACTATTGCACTATCCATGGAGAGTTTTGGATTCTTCGTATCAGCTATCACTCACTCATTTAATAAAATCCAAATAGTTCTCGCGATTCAATACTTTGAATTCAGCTTTATAAGTATCTATCCAGGATTTTGGAATACGGACTTTCCCCTTCCCCCATTTTATCTCGTATCCGGATAAAACTCCTTTATTATCTTCAATATAATCAATTTCAGCTCCAGTATATAGTCGCCAAAAGTATGAACTCGCTAAAGATCGATGATTAATTAGCCATTTTTGACGTTCCGCTACCAGAAAATTTTCAAATAAGGCCCCCATATCATTTCGCTGATCCAGGCGGTTCATATTACCAATTAAATAGTTCCTGATTCCGAGATCCCAAAAATATAACTTACTCGACTTCTTAATCTCATTCCTCAAATTACGACTGAATCCACCAAGCCTGAAAAGAATGAAAGCCTTTTCAAATAAACCAAGATAGGATTCGACGGTTTCATGATTAATCTTTAATGATTGACTCAATTCATGAATTGAAACCTCTGATCCTATTTGAAAGGCAAGTAGTTTCAGTAACTCATAAGCTTTTTGAACATGCCTTATCTGGCTGATTTCAATTATATCCTTCATCAGATACGACTCACTAATCTCTCGTAAAGCTTCAAATCTATCATCACTACTTGATTGTGTCAAGACCTCAGGATAGGATCCAAAAATCAAATAATCACCAAGACGATTCTTAAGCTCAAAGGGATTAAAGATTGTGCACAATTCTTCCTGACTCACAGGAAAAAGTGTAAACACACGCTTCCTTCCAGTCAGTGGTTCCCCAAGCTTTGTCGCCAAATCAAAAGATGATGAGCCGGTAACCAGTATGCGTAAATCCGGTAATTCATCGTGGAGGATCTTCAAATGAATACCTATTTCAGGAATTTTCTGACCCTCATCAATAAATAGCAGGTCATATCCTTCAACCAATTCCTGCATTTTTCTCAGATCCTGACCACTGAATACTTGACGATACCTGGCCTGATCGGCGTTAACTCTTATAGTTCTGTATGGTAGCTCGCTGGTAATTCTGGTTAACAAGGAGGTTTTCCCTGTTTGCCTTGCACCATAAAGAACAATTAGCTTCTGACCCCTGATTAATTCATTTATGATGCTATCTCTTAAATACCTTTCTATCCACATAGTACAAATATCGTGAATATTTCCGGTTCACCATAGATATTAGCGTGAATTTTTACGGTTCACCATGTATTTTCACGCATATTTTTCTGATTTAGGGGTGATTATTCGATAGATATTAAGCCCTTTGCTCAATTCTTAACCACCTTCACCCAATAACAAACCCCGGCTTGATCAATTAAGCGAACCAGATAAATTCCAGACTTGTATTCCTGAAGATTAATAGTTTGGCTCGTCGAATTTTTCATGATCTCTCCATGCTTTATTAATTTTCCCTGAGCTGATAAAACCTGATAGGAGTACTCCTTATTTGCAGGAACATCTAAGCTGACCAAACCATCCGTAGGAATCGGATAGGCGCTTATCTTGCTGTCAAGAAGGTCAAATTCTGAACCTGAAGTATCACCGTTGCATCCCACTATTGAGAATTCTGCAGCAGAGGACCAGGCATTACCATTTACTTCTGATAGAGCAACCAACTTCCAATACTGACCGGATTTAGTTTCAGGCAAAATTACAGTCTTAGGAGCAGAATTATTATCCCAGGTACCGGTAGCAACAGGATCACCATAGTTCATATAATCATCTCCAACATATAGCTCCCAGTCTTTGATGCGACCATTAGAACCTGATTGACGAGGGAGGTAAATGAATTTATGTACACTAAATCTTGTAACCATATCAACCTGGAATTCATGCGGGTACGGATCAGTACCAGTACTCCACTTTGTATGCCATATAGTACTAGGATCGTTGTCTATCGCATTGATGCCATGACCAGAAGAATTCCTTTCTTCGCTATCTACGTACAACAATCTCCATGTATCTTTGGGTAATTCTGCCGGATTGGTGCAATCACCCACCGACGGACAAGTAGTAGTTGAAACCATATCAGGAATAGTCTTGACATATGTCTGTCCATCTTTTGTTACCGCAAGAGTTACGCTATAAGATCCCGGAGTTCCTAATACCACTTCCGGATTACGGATGTTTGCATCATTGATATAGGCTGGTGCCGGACTAATACTCCACTCCCATGAAACCCCTTCATGATTGAGCATTGAATGGTCATCAAAGTGAATGGTATCAAGCATGCAATTAAAATCAGCCCTTTCAACCCATGGAGTAATAATTGGCGTAAATCCAGGCTCCTGTAGAGGTGATTCCCATACCCCGCCATTTCCGGCTGCTCTGATTTTACTGTCGCGAAAAAATGGCAAGGATAAATTCAGTTTCATACTGGCCGGATACTCATTAGAAAAGCTCGTCCAATCTTCATCACTCTCTCTCCTGAAATGAACTTTGGCTGTTCTGCCATTTTTCGAGTTTGTAAAAAGATAAACCAGATCTTTTCCAGATTGAGTAGCTTGAATCACCAAGCCCTTAGTATACTCAGACACCGTGCCTGTCCAGTTTGTCCATGTATCCCCACCATCTTCTGATTTGAAAATTTTACCTATATCTGCTGACCAGGTACCATTCTGCAAACAGACATATATTTTATTGCCATCATAAGGAGAAATGGCAAAGAATAATTTCCCTTTCCAGTTTGAGCTTCCGTACGGATACCTTGTAAGCGTAGATTTGAGGGTCCAGGTATATCCACCATCCTCACTCTTGTATAATCCCCTGTTCTTCACATCGGCATAAATAATATCCGGATGGCTGTAACTGATCTGCAGATACATCACCCTGTCAGGAAACACATGGATTCTTTCATAACTGACGCCCATATCTGAACTTCTCCAGAAACTGTTGCCTTCACCCAGGTATAGAATTCCGTAATAATTGGGATGAGTAACGATATTGCTTCTTCGTCCGCCATATTCATCCATATTCGGATACTTACTGAAAACAAAACGCCCCTCAGGCATTCCAGTAGCCTCCTTCGGAAGTATCCAGCCGTTACCAAGATCGTTAAATGCTACATGGCGACTTTTCCCCTTTAGAACCCATCCTGTAGGAGATTCAGCACCACCCATACGCAAAGCCTTATCACCATAGAAGTCAGCAATTGCCGTGTTGCCATTGTGATATCTTCCACCAACCATCAGGTCTTCATTCCAACCCTGATCAAACCCCCACATATCTGATCCAATAATCCCATTTATGCGAGTTGCTGAATTAGCAGTACTAACAAAATCATCAGTAGTAATGGTCATCCCTCCATCAGTTGACACCCAAGTTTTTCCGCTAGGGAGCATTTTGATATCCTGAACATCAGGATGGATAGCAAAACTACCACCATAACCACCAACTTTAGCGAAACTCACACCTCCATCTGTCGATTTAAACAAAGTGCAAGTACCCCAAAATACTGTATTCTCGTCATTAGGAGAAACAGCCAACACATAATCGAAATATCCTTGACCTGTTGAGAATCCGCCTAGTCCAGCCTCTGATCGTGGCTCACCCTTTTTAGTAAGTAGCCATGTCCAAGCCTCATCTGCATAAGTCCCTTTATAAATATAGGCAAACTGATCATTGTTCTCTGACACCAACATAGTCGCATAAACAATATCAGGGTTCGCCGCAGTTACAGCAAGTAGTGCGCCGCTATGATTCGCATGATCTGGAGGAAAACTGTTATCCTTTTCAAATGTATCTCCACCATCTTTTGATATTATGAGTTCAAATTTAGATCCTTTTGCAGAAGAAATCCCATAGATAATCCTATTGTCATCAGGCTTAATTTCAACATCCCAGGTTGCTTTAGTCCATTTCCTTTCCCAGCTCACACCACCATCAGTACTAATATATAAGCCTTCACCTGCAGCAGCTACAAGTTTTTCTGGCTGAGTTGGGTCAATAATAAGCCTGCTGGCACCAAAGCGATCTGCACTCTCTAACATGGGTGTCCAGTTTAGTCCACCATCTGTAGTTTTATGAATTTGTTTTCCGCCTGACACATATACAATATCCGGATTCTCAGGATGGATGGCTACCGTAGTAATCCCCCCTCC
This sequence comes from Bacteroidales bacterium, assembly GCA_023145515.1. Classification (GTDB taxonomy): domain Bacteria; phylum Bacteroidota; class Bacteroidia; order Bacteroidales; family UBA12481; genus JABHCC01. The sequence goes on along the minus strand of JAGLDP010000147.1, from coordinate 9,971 downwards.
AAACGGATATCCTTGTCCGGAAACCTCCCATGTATGTCCCCTATCAACAGTTTTGTTCACATATCCGGTTTCTGTTCCAGCAAAAAGAATATCATTATTTGTGGCAGCCACATCAAAAGAATAAACGTTGACCTGCCAAGGACAAGATAAAGGAGCATCATCAGCTCCTGACGAATTCAGCCAAAAGGTTTGTTTAGGTCCGATGAAAGTCCAATTAGAATTATCTTCAGTTCCACTCTTCTCCTTTACCCCAGCAGCTTTTTGTGCTGCTAACAAATTCCTCTGATACTCCTCAACATCTGGTATCTGTATCGAACCATCCTCAAGAACGTAAGATGATATAGCTCTTCTCCAATTTTTGTAATACCGGATAATAGGATTCTTCTCTCCCGGGTGAGAGTCCATATATGTTTGAAAGCTTCTCTCTAATTCATTGAAATTAATCTGATTGTCGTATAGCATCTTAGCCCACTCAGGATAGCTATCACTAAAGGCTGGTTTATAGCTTTTAATAATACCTGGAATATCATCATAAGGAGTAAACTGAGACTGCACCGGAATAACCAGGCAGAACATACCTATAAATAAAGCCGTTAGAACTTTTTGAATAGAAAAATAATGCTGCATACTTTTGATTTTTTGGAGTTGCAAATTTACGATAAAAAAAAGGAAAGCTCTTCTATATCTCAAACTTCAGTCTAAGCTCCTCAAGGCTTTCTGCAGAACCAACTGCAGTAATAATATCTCCCAACCTGAGACGTGTATAACCGTGTGTAACAATCATGTGCCCCTTACGCTTGACAGATAGAATCAGAATATCTGTAGGCAATCTCAAATCACGTAAGGCAATGCCATGAATGTCTTTATCGAGAACTTCAATATCTTCAGTATCCTGACCCTTTTCCATTCCAAGAAGTAATGAAGTAGCTATTGGTGCCCGCACAAAATGGTCTAACAATCCGACCATAGCTGTCGCCGGCTCCACTATTATTGCTCCAAGCTCGTGAAAGCGATTAAAGTTCTCTCTGTGATTTAATCTTACAATAATCTCTCTTGTGCCAAAGTTTTCATATACCAATTCACAAATCCTGAAATTCTCCTCATCGGAAAGCATCAGCACAATTGTCTCTGCTTTAGAACATTCAAGCATTTTCAAAGCACTCATATCAAGTCCCGGAATGAATTCTATAGCAAGGTCCATCACTTGTGGCACTTCATCCTGTTTCTTTAACGAAGCTATTTTCACACCCCAATCATGCTTATGTAATTGTCGTGCCAAAGCCATAGATTGATCCTCCAATCCAAAAATTATGGCATCATGACTTCCATCAAATACGGGTGTTTCAGCTCGCACATGCGCCTCGCCTTTATAGCTGATTGCCCATTTAAATAAAGGTGGTCCAACAAATTGATTCAGCACAATCACAGCAATTATTATCGTAGCAAATTCTGCTCCCCAAACACTAAACTCCCCTGCAACCTTTGTTGCTAATCCTAAGCCCACGCCCGCCTGAGTTACATAAGGCATCCATCCAATACGCCGGCATATCGCAGGATCACCTGCCAGAATTGCACCAGAATAAGCACCAATAATTAAAGTAATAAGCCTTACAAAAAACAGCACCAAAGCAATAAGCCACACCTCTGCCAAGACATCAATTGACAACATAAGACCTGTAAGCGTGAAAAATGCAACATAGATAACCGGACCAGTATCGTGTAATATTTTTCTAAACTCAAGCCGATTCTTACTATAATTAGTAACTGAGAAGCCTGCAATAATGCATATCAGCAAAGGTTCAACATGTATTTCAAATTGCAGATGAGTTGCGCTATACTCCTGCACATAATGAGAGAGAAGAAAAACTCCGTATCCGGCAGAAAGGATCAATATTGTTTTAACAATAAGTTTTAGACGAAGAGCAAGTATAACAGATATTAGTTTTCCAAGCACATAGCCAGCACCAACTGCTAATAACAGCTCTAGCAACAAAATGATAAATATACTCATGCTAAAAGCCACCCCGGAAATAATCGTCACTGCTACAGAAAAGCAAATTGCAAATAATACAATAACAAGAACATCAATAAGAACAGTCACTCCCATTGCAGTTTGGGTAAATGGACCCTTTGCTCTCATTTCACTAATAACTGCGATAGCCGATGAAGGAGAACGAGCAACAAAAATGGTTGCAGCCAGTATAGCCACAGCAATCTTGCTTCCTGTTGTCATATTTTGCATAAACGGAATATAATCGCCTAATAAGTAAACAATAACAGAGGCAGCTGTGAAAGTAACAACAAGTTGCCCAACAGTATTCCATACAATACTATTAATGCGACTCCTTACATCTTTTAAGAATAACTCTGAACCTGCAGCAAAGGCAATGAAAGCCAGAGATATGTCATTAATGAATCCTAAATCCTTTAATGCTTCTGACTCAATCAGACCCAGGAGGTGAGGTCCGCAAACTATTCCGGTAAAAAGGAAACCTGTAATTAAGGGCAGCCGAATCTTTTTGAAGAATTTGGCAAAATAGTCTGATGCAAACAATATCCAGACAAAGCCCAGTACATAAATTAATATTTGCTTATACTCTTCCATTACTTTACAAAAAAGGAATAACGATACGCTTCCAATACTTGCTTTTTAGTTTTGTTTCAGGCAAAACAATTGCTTCCTCGTTATCTGGCCGACTTGTGTAATGAGGATTCCAAAGTGCAGTTGAAGAAAAGCTGATTGACGAACCTAAAGTATTCTCAAGTACAGCATCTGAGACTTTTTTTGTTTCAATAATTACTACACCAGCAGTATTTTCCATTCCTGAATACTTCATCACTTCTGAAATATTTGTCGACACTTTGATACTAGCTACTTCATAGGGACTAATATTTTTGATTTCAGCAACATCAGATCCCTTAGGGATACCATCAATAACAATTATTGCTCCTCCCTGATACTTAAATGAATCACTACCTCTGAAAACCATCTGATTATTAACCAATCGGTAAGCACGAATACTCATAATTATTGAAAGAACAGACTTGCCATTATCCAACTGTCGCCTGATGCGTTCATCCGGACTCAATTTTTGAGGGTTAAGTCCTAGCCTGTCTAATTCGGTCTTATTATTTATAAAGAACTCAGAAAACCCAGACTCCTCAGACATAAAATGATTATTAACAAACTGCATAACAGATAATTCTGAAATGTATTGATCAATTTGACTAAACCGATACTTCTCTTGCACAATTCTCAAATAATCTATAGCTGATGAGTCTTCCTTAATCAACTTCTCAGGCTCCCTTATACAAGTGAGCATATAGGCTTCTAATAATTCTGCAATCGGCAGGTTCTTATCGTCGATTAACATATCCACAAAAGGGCTTAATGCCGTCTCTATACCAAGAATTGACACCTGTTTCAAGCTGGGACCTGAGTTCCATTCAGGCGACAAATAAGAATCGACCACACTCATACTACCCTCACTACCTGCCGCTTGCAGTGCTTCGTGACCAAGATACACACAGCGTTGAGCCATAACATCATCTGCTCCGCCCAAAATATTAATACGTACAATTCCACTTTCACTGCCTGTTAAAGGCACAAAAAAGTCTTTTTGAGTAGTAAGTAATAAGCGGCTATTTAAGAGTTCTTCTTTTCCTTGAAAAGCTTCAACTCTAAGCTGCATATAGGTATCTTCAATAGGATTAATAAGCTCAAGATGGATTTTATCGCTCTCACGCGAAAGAAGCCTGAGCACAACACCATTTGATTGAACTCTGGGCAAATCAATGATGCTTTGTGCCCAGATCGGTTCAGTTATTCTGAGTTTTAAAGGAGTTCCGGCGTCTGCCATCAAAGAAAATGCACCCAAGCCAGGAACTGAAGTTTCTATACTACCACGTATCTCATTATACTGATCTACAAGATTTCCCTGAATATTAACAGGACAACCAAAATGATCAAAAGCCGTAAATCCAATATTAGATTTATGTCCATCAATCAATAATCCTCCTTCAGGAAAAAAACTCACCAATAAGGGTTTGGAAAGAGAGGGAACAATTACACCATTTGTATAAATACTCCCATTTTGCTCAAGAGATATTTCAAAGCTAAGCAATGAATTGTCATCACAGTCTGGATAAGATATTACAATCTCATCACTGCCCAGTTTATTCGTTTTACCCTTGCCTTCAACTACCTGTGATCCATTCACCTTTACACAATATTGAAATCCAAAGCGCTTTACAATTTCGCCTTTTGGCGACAATAGTTTTATATAAAATATCACTTCTTCTCCCACACGATATGGCTTTTTATCAAAACCAATGCTGATCAAAATACCAGGAATATTAGTGTCGCGAATCAATATGCTTTTAGTAAAGCCAAGCTCAACAACAGTTCCTTCACAAAACGCAAGAAAGGTATATGATCCTTCCTCCAAGCTACCGGGTAAAGCAATATCACCAATAATTGCACAATCATTAATCTCAAATCTGCCTTCAAAATGGGATGTACCTCTTTGATCAATCAGATAAATTCTCAACCATTCACTCTGACACTCTTTTCCTTCAGGTGACAAAAAATAAGCTTTGAATTTCATGACTTCACCAGACTGGTAAATATCTCTGTCAGTATGAATAAACACCTCATCTTGTGATGCTCCAGGCATAAAATGAGAAAATAAAACAACTAGTATTACAGCTACATATTTCATGGGATAATTGAATCTGATTTCGCGGCGAAAGGTACAAAAAAAGCCCCGACAATCGCCGGGGCCCGTAATTTCAACTAATCTAAAACCTATTAATCATCTGATGGTCTTGGATGAGCCATTTTCTTTAAATATTCCTTATAATCAAATCCCTTAAAATCAGGACTTTCTTCGTTGTGGCAAGAACGGCAAAGTTTTTCGTCTGGAATAATCAAACCCTTTGCAATGCTCTTCTCCTGATTTCTCATAATAGCAGGTGATTTATACGCACTTCCTGCACCATGACAAGTCTCACAACCAACACCTTCTTTTTGAGTCAAAGTATAATGAAGATCCTTGTCAGTATGCCCCATAGTAGTGTGGCATTTCAGGCACTTCGGATTCTTGGCATCGTCACCTTTTAGAGATTCGAATGCTTTGGCATGAGGACCTGCAGCCCACACCTTGTATTGCGCCCCTTTTGCAGGTGAGTTGTGGCATGACTTACACTTTGCTGATCCAATATATTCAAAATCAGCAGGAGAAGATCCATTCCCAAGAAATAGCCCAAGAGCTAAAAACAGTGGTAAAACCTTGATAAACATAATCTTTTAATTTAATATGTAAATACTATTATTCTATACTCAATTACCCTGCCAAAGTATCAAAAAAAACTATATATCAAGAAGCCTCACCATAACGATTCCATTGATATACCTCACTCATAATCATGATATATATCAATGGATTGCCCCATCTCTTTCATCGCACAAGCATCCAAATATTTTGTATGCTTGTATAGCAACTGGCCATTGTCATTAAACTCTAATAATCAGACACATGAAAGAGTCTACTGAATTATTTTTCAAGAAGTCACAAATAGTCATATTCTATTTACTGTTGCTTCCCTTTGCCTTTCCGGTATTTGGTCAATCAAATGAAGATTGTTTTATGTGTCATGACGATATAAAACCTAATGTATTAGACCATTCTGTTCATAAGGATTTTGACTGTGCATACTGTCATGAAGATGCTGCTGTTGAGGAATGGCCACATCCTGAAAGACTGAAGCCGGTAAATTGCGGAAATTGCCATGAAGGAGTTATGGAAAGGTTCAATACCGGGATACACGGACAAGCTCTTCATCTCAATGCTATGTATGCACCAAATTGTGCCGAGTGTCATGGTAAACACAATATAAAAAAAGGAAGTGATCCCAGTTCTCCCACCTACAAAATGAATATCCCAATATTGTGTGGAAAATGTCATAGAGAAGGAGCACCTGTAGCAAGGGTCTACAAAATTGCAGAGCACAATATCCTTGAGAATTACAGTCAGGATATACATGGGATTGGCTTGTTTAAGAAAGGGCTGATTGTTTCTGCAACTTGCAACGATTGCCATGGAGCCCATCTGATACTCCCTCATACTAGTCCGAATTCAAGTATCTCAGCAAAAAATATTGCAAAAACTTGCATGGCATGTCATACAAAAATTGAGGAAGTGCATACCAAAATTATTCGCGGAGAACTATGGGAAGATAAGCCAGGAGCGATCCCTGCATGCACATCCTGCCATATTCCTCATAAGGTCAGCTCTCAGAATATTTCACCAAATATCGCTGATGTATCCTGCCTCAAATGCCACAACAAGGAAGATCTACAAAACTCAGTACATCAAAACATAAGATGCGTAAAGTGTCATTCTGATGTATCAATAAATCTACATCGCCCCTGTGAAACAGCCAAAAGGGTTGACTGCTCAAATTGCCATGCAGAGACATTCAAGTTGTATAGTGATAGTGGCCATGGGAAAGCAAAGACTGAAAACAATCCAAATGCTCCTTACTGTACAGATTGCCACGGCAGCCACAAGACTCAGACCAGATATGATAATACTTCACCAACATATAGGGCAAATATTCCTCAACTTTGCGGTGATTGTCATCAAAATGATGGAAAAGCAAATGAATTTGCAGATCTTCATGAGAAAAATGCTCTGCCCGACTATGCCCACAGTATACATGGCAGGGGGCTTTCAGAAAAAGGTTTATTAGTTAGTGCCGTTTGTACTGATTGTCACTCATCACATCTCATTCTGGGTGAAGACAATGAATTGTCATCAATTAATAATAAAAACATTCCTGCAACCTGTGCCACTTGCCATAAAGGCATTTATGATATCTATATTAAGTCAGATCATGGTATTGGAAATGCAAGTTCAGAGGATGCTGTTCACAATTATCCTACCTGTGTTAATTGTCATTCATCTCACTTCATTGGCTCTTCAGGTGAAGATATTTTCAAGGCAGAAATTACTCAAAAGTGTGAACAGTGTCATACAGAAACTGCTGAAACATACCTTGAGACCTATCATGGCAAAGCTCATTTATTAGGACATCAAAAATCAGCACGATGCTCAGACTGCCATGGATATCATAATATTCTCAATGTGAACAACCCTGAATCAATGGTTGGCAGCAGTAATATAGTAGAAACTTGTCGCCAATGTCACCCAGATGCAAATGCTCGTTTTACAGGCTACCTCACCCACGCTACACATCACAACAAGGAAAAATACTCAGCATTGTATTATACTTTCTGGGCTATGACTATTCTCTTGACCGGAGTATTTGTTTTCTTCGGCATTCATCTTCTTCTTTGGATTCCACGATCAATTCAAGGTAGAAAAGAGAAAAAACACCATAAAGAAACCCTCACCAGCAAATATTTCATCAAGCGCTTCTCTCGTAACCAAAGAATAACTCACATTTTTGTAATAATAAGCTTCCTTCTACTTGCCCTAACCGGTATGATTCTGAAATTTGCTAATATGGAATGGGCAGCGTTACTTTCAAGGCTAATTGGTGGTGTTGAAATTGCCGGAAAAATTCATCGCTTTGGAGCCATTCTAACCTTTGGATATTTTGGATTTCACTTGATTTCTATGCTGACTTTTAGAGCAAAAAGAAAAATTCCTTTCAAACGCTTCGTCTTTGGACCTAATTCTCTCATGTTTAACATCCAGGACATTAAAGATTTCTTTGCTACCATCAAGTGGTTTATTGGCAAAGGCCCTAAGCCTTGCTATGGCAGATGGACATACTGGGAGAAATTTGATTACATGGCTGTATTCTGGGGAGTTGCAGTAATTGGGATATCAGGACTAATGCTTTGGTTTCCTGAGTACTTCACAAAAATATTCCCTGGCTGGCTGATCAATATAGCACAAATTATTCATAGTGACGAGGCACTCTTAGCCGTAGGTTTTATTTTCACAATTCATTTTTTCAACACCCATTTACGTCCGGAAGCTTTCCCAATGGATACAGTAATTTTCACCGGCTTAGTACCCTTTGATGAATTTAGAAAAGACCGACCAAGAGAGTATAAGTATCTCAAAGAAAGCGGCCGTCTCAAAAAGGTTCTGGTCAAAAAAGAAGTCAAGAAGAATAGTGATACCTTAATCAGAATAGCCGGGTTCATATTCGTAGCCACAGGCCTGACGATCGTAGGTTTGATAATCTATTCAGTTTTGGTTGGATACGTATAGGTTTGGTAGGCTCTACATAATTTTCGTGACCAGGAATTTAGCCACGAAAAAATCTTTATCGACTTCTACATTCTCAACACTCTTCTGTTCCTTTAATGTCTGCCATCTTTGGCTTGGCTCTAACCAATATAATTGCCCATCTATGTATATTTTCACTCTCATATTGAATCCTCTGACACAATTGGTCCAACGATACCGCATACTGCCTTTAACCAGGGCATATTCAAAAGTGGGAATCCGCGTATCCCGGAGATATTGATCAAAGAATAACTGCAAATCAATCCCGGCATGCTCACTGATGTAACCTTCAATCTGTTCAGTTTTTACAGTTTGATGATAAAACTCTTCATTCAATCCTCTCAAAATCTGCCTCCACTTTTCGTCATTATCTATTATCTGCCTCAGAGTATGGAGCATATTAGCTCCTTTGGAATACATATCACCTGATCCCTCATAGTTGACATTATAAGTACCGATAATCGCACGATTATTAGAAATATTCAGGCGGGTTCCCCTGCAATAGGCAGCACTTGCCTCTTTTCCCCAGAAATAATCCACATATAAGTTTTCTGAATAAGCAATAAAGCTCTCATGAATCCACATATCCGCTACATCCCAGTTAGTAATGCTATTAGCAAACCACTCATGACCAGACTCATGAACCAGTATAAAATCAAATTTCATCCCATATCCGGTGCTACTTACATCATTGCCACCATAACCGTTTTTATATCCATTTCCATAAGTCACAGAGCTCTGGTGCTCCATTCCCGGATAAGACACCTCCACTAATTTATAACTGTCTTCGTAAAAAGGATATGGGCCAAACCAATATTCAAATGCTTCCAGCATCAGGTGAGCCTGTTTAAAGTGTTCTCTTGCCTTTTCTTCACTATAGCTCAGCACCCAATAATCACAATCGAGATCACCTTTTTCTCCGGCATAAACGTCATGAAAATGAATGTAATCACCCACATTAATATTCACCCCGTAATTATTGATTGGATTTGAAACAAACCAGTGAGAGGTATTAGTTCTATCGGGGTTGTGATCCAGCTGCCTGAGTCTTCCATTTGAAACATTCATTAAAGGTTCAGGAACCGTAATACTAATCAGCATGCTGTCAGGTTCATCATAGGGATGATCCTTGCAAGGCCACCAGAGACTGGAACCATCACCCTGGTTTGCAGTAACAATAAATGGATTATCGTTTTGGTCAAATCCCCAGCTAACTCCACCTTGCCAGGGAGGGCGCTTGCTGATCTGAGGTTTACCATTGTATTCAACCAAAAGGAAGCCAATTGATCCTGTTGGCTGAGGGGAAATTAGTGTGATAAACCAGGCATTCCCATCTTTTCTAAACTTAAGATCAAGGCCATCCTGCAGAACACGTGAAATCTCCATGGGTGGCTGCAAGTCTATTTGCATAATCTGCTTCGGTTCAATCACCCGGTATCCGATCAGATTACTACCAACAAAAGTACTATCTGCAGGCTCAACCTTAACTGAAAGGTGATAATACGTAAGATCCCACCATGCTCGTTCTGGTGTAACACTTCCCCTGAGAGTATCTTGTCTGGTAAAAACCGGGTTCTGAGCAAAAGCCCCTGTCGAAAAGCCTAGAACCAACAGTAGCACTGAAATTTTATGTAACATAGCGATAAAGGTATATTTTTTATGAAAAGAGATGAAGACTGATTAGTACCTTTGCAGCATAAAATC
>JAGLDP010000146.1 GCA_023145515.1 Bacteroidales bacterium | reverse complement strand
AGATTGCATAAGTTGCTCGCTGGCAAAAACATCCAATGTTCTCAGCTTATCATTCCCATTCCATTCTAAAACGATACCAATAGTAATTGTATCACCCACCATCAGCATAGTATCCTGAGATAAGAAACCTTCTCCTTCAACAAAACTAATACCGGGAGGGCCCATATCCTTCCGACAGGAACTCACTACAAAAAGAGCAACAAGAATAAATGCTAAGATGCTGTTAATACTGTGTTTTTTCATTTTAGAATCTTTAAATCATGCGCTAAGTTCCTTAAGGTAGAGTTTATCAGCTGTTTTCCAATCATTTCCTGATCTTTTAAGGTTTTTCTCAGCAATAATATAAGTCTTATTATTAATCAGAACTGCTCTGATCCAATCAGTTAGATCAATCATCAATGCATGATCCAGAATCTTCCCATCCCGTGTCATCACTGCATCAATTTGAGTTCCATTCAGTAGTTGCTCAACTGTCATTGAGCCGATAAGGTCTCTCAGTTGCTTGCCAGGCTGCCAGATAAAGCGACCGTCATTCCCGAAATTCCTTAGTCCGATAGCAGCCAGCGCCCCAATAACTCCGTCAAAGGTACCAGTCAATCCTTCTAGTTTGATACCATATTGTTCAGCAATTTTGCGGGCTTCATTTTGGCTTAACACTTCGCACTTTGCCCGGCGGCCCCATTCTTCAACATCCTTAGGTACATCTCCTGATTCAATCAAACACAAACCCACATCACTACCAGGAATGGCCTCTCTTATCATAAAACTTCGGCAAAACTCCCAGAGTTTTTCCTTATCCTGAGTTTCGATCTCCAGACAATTTGAACTATTTTGCGAAGTATAAGGAATTAGTTCATGAACATAGAGCTGATGCCGGGTAATTCCCAGAACCTTCCCATAGCCTGCAAGCATCAACTCAGACCCCATCTGTCTGGCTCGAAAACCAGTACCACGACTTTCTTTAGAGTCTGTATCGTCAACAGAAACAAATACACGCATAGCTCGCGAAATTAAAATCTTCTATAAATGAAGTACATGATATTATTCAGTTTCAGGCAAATCCTTTTTATTCAATTTATTAAAAAACTGACGTGTGATTCGATGAATCGCCTGATCAAATTGATAATGTAATTCATCAAAAGCAGCTATTAGTTCCCGCCCGTCTTCCGTCAGCAGTGATAGTCCGCCATCTTTCCCTCCTCTGGTTGAGACAATCAAGCTCAGTTCAAGAAATTCTTCAGCTTCTTTTATGTCTCCCCAGGCTTTTCTATAACTAAGTCCTTTCTTTATTGCAGCCTTTTTCAGAGAACCATGCAAACCAATCTCCTTAAGAAGTTCAATCAGTTGATCATCCACTCTGCCTTCTCTATTCTGAGCTTTCAGCCATACCTGATAATCAAGAAAGATATTAAAATATTTTGATCCTTTTGAGCCTGCCATTGGTCATGCAAGATATAACATAACGATTGAATATTGAAATTCTAAGTACACAAACAAACAGTTATTCTGCATGCATCATAAAACTCAATCTTATAACTTATAGGTAATCTTAAAACTGCCAGGATCATTAAAAATTATCTGAGGCTTATCAGATGTGCTCAATGATCCATCTGGTCCCATAATAGACTCTAACATAGTTGGATCGATCACCTGCGGAACCCAAATAATCTCCATATTCTCGGGAACCACCAGATCAAATACAATTTCGGAAGAGCTTCTCGTCCAGGACAAGGCAATCTCCTTTCCGGCAATAATCCGACTGACTGAGAATTCATCAAGTCCGATTACCGGAGCAGGATGAAGCATCATACGAGAAAAACCACCGTCAACAGGATCAATACCACCAATCCATTTGTGAAACCAGATTGAGACCACACCAAACATAGGATGGTTCTGTGAATAAACATTATCACTTTCTTCCCAGGTTTCCCATAAAGTAGTTGCTCCGTTTTCGATCATATGTCGCCAACCAGGGAACTCTGTGCGAGAAACCATATCAAAAGCTTGTTGAACATAGCCAAATCGCGACAAAACCTCCAGGAGCCATGGTGTTCCAAAAATACCGGTTGTTAGCTGGTTCGAGCGGAAAAGAAGGTCTTCTCTAAGCAGGTTAAGTGCTTCTGCCTGATCTGACTCTCGCAGGATATTATTATAGAGTAAAGTAGCCAACCATGTTTGTTTATTTTCAAAATCATCTACAGGTTGATGCCATAATGAGTCTCTCATAATGATCTGTAATTGATCGGCATAATTCTGATACTCCTTTTCAGATTGGGAATCAGATACTAAGCTTGCAAACTTCTGCATTATCCTTAATGAATTATAGTAAGTGGCCGTACCAATCAATTCTACCGGTACCGGAATCAGGCTTTCATGATCACTTAGGCCTTGTCTGACCAAATCCATTCCATGAATATCCAGAGCCTTCTGTATCCATTGTTGGTTATAGGAATACCAATCTCTCACCAGCTCCAAATCTCCATAAAACCTAAAAAGCCAATCCTGCAGGATCAGGAAGCTTGATTCCCAGGCAATACCACAGTAATTAACTCCAACATAGGGAGCAGTATCAACAAATTTCCCTTCTTTTATTGCATCTTTCCAATCTCTGATAAACTTGACAAAGATGGCCTTCATATCATAATTGTAAAGCCAGGCTTCAGCATTTACACTCATATCCCCACCGTATCCAAATTTCTCTCTGGCAGGACAATCAGACGGAACACTAAAAATATTCGACGTGAAAGTCCAGTCAACCATAGTCTGAATTTTATTCAGCCATTCAAGATTTGATTTGACAGAACCAATTTTAGCGATATCGGAGCCTACCCTGAAAGCAGTAAAATCACCTTTCAAAATGCCAGTTTCGTCCAATTCAGGATTTCGGGTCATTTCTACATATCTGAATCCATGAAAAGTATAACGGGGTTCGAAGTACTGCCCTTTTTCAGAAGGGATAAATACATCTATCTGTTCAGCGACAGATGGTGCTCCGGGTCCTCCAACACCTTTTCGTTTTATCTGACCACACACTGCAGTCATTGTATTCACGGTACTATCTGGCCATATTCTTTCACCAAACCTGAACCGGATGGTGTCTCCGGGTTCAACAGAACCATCATATCGTATCCATCCGGCCATATTCTGTCCGAAGTCAATGGTCCATTTACCCGATTCATTTTGCCAGATATTCTTTGGTTTAAGTTGGGCTGTTTTCCTTATAGGTGGAAAATCACTTTCCATCAATTGCCCTTCAGGTGCTACCATAAGCTCTACCGGATTCCAATCAGAATCATCATATCCAGCTAAAAGCCATCCCTCAGGATCATTTCTGTAATCATGAAATTCTCCAAGGTAAATACTATTTCGGGTCACCGGGCCTGGTCTGCATTTCCAGTTGCCATCAGAAATAATTCTATTAAACTTTTTTTCACCTCCATCAATGATCATACTGGCAAGAACCCGGGGTTTTCCCACAGTCAAATGTTCTCGTAAATTCAAATGCCCCCACATTTTCAATGGCAAAGGATTGTACCAGCCATTGCCAAGTTCGATCCCAATTACATTCTGCCCCTTATGTAGATAATCTGCTACATCAAATCTCTGATAATAAATCCTTTTAGAATAGTCAGTCCAGGCAGGTGCCAGTTGCTGCTTGCCTATCTTTTCGCCGTTGATCCAAACAGTGTAATAACCAGCAGCGGTAATCCATAAGCCGGCAGTTGATGGTGCTCGTTTTAAGACAAACTCCTTTCTTAGTAAAGGAGCAGGATGATCCAGATAAAAC
>JAGLDP010000145.1 GCA_023145515.1 Bacteroidales bacterium | reverse complement strand
CTCAAAGAAGGTGAGCCTGTGGAGGTTGTTATTCATGCTGATACAGAAACACCATTGTATTGTGAATTATCTATTAACGTAACTATGGAAGTTACTTATACTGAGCCAGGTGTAAGAGGTGATACTTCTTCATCAAGCTCACTCAAACAAGCTACAGTTGAAGGTGGAGCAACTATTATGGTTCCTCTTTTTGTTAATACAGGAGACAAGATCAGGATTGATACCCGCGACAGCAGCTATATGGAGCGAGTTAAGAATTAATCAGGAGCTTCTTGCTTCTGTGAAAACTGATCCAGCACTACAATAATTGCTAAAAAGCCCCAAACTCCGGCTGAAGCTTTATCGGTATCCAGGAAATTGTTAAGAATTCCGTGAAAATAATAGGTGATTAGTCCTATTGTCACAGTTATGGCAAGCATTTTTAACTCAGGATCTCTGAGTCTGTGATATGCACGTATTCCAGTACGTATGCTTACTACAAGCAACATTAACATAATAAGGGCTCCGAAGACACCCATCTCACTTAAGGGTCCGAGGTACTCAGAATGTGCATTACCTCCATCAGCAGCATTAGTGCTTATAATAGTCTTCTGTGCATCTTTCTGATATGCAGCATATTGAAACATATATGTACCCGGGCCAAATCCAAAGAATGGCTTATCAGCCCACATTCTCAAAGCACATGACCATCTGTTCAGCCTTTCAAGATTTGAAGCATCAGTAGTAATATTAGACATAGACTGAACATGCTCAGTAAGGTTATCAGAACTATCCTGATCGTTCCTCTCCATTGTCATCAGAAGAGTCTTACCAAAAAGCATAAAAGCTACAAGTAAAGCTATTGCTCCGAGCAAAACCGTTTTTCCTGGTATCTTAAAGAGAACCAGAAAAAATATTCCAATTCCTCCAATCAAACTCAGCCAGGCGGCTCTACTATAAGAAAAAAGCAAACCAGTAAGCAGTGCTGTCAACACCACCATAGCCCCTATTTTTTGCCACCATGTCAATTTTGACCTGACCACATACCCAAATGCCACAGGAATCATAAGAGTCATTATAGCTCCATACAGAGTGTGATCATTAAAGAACGGATCGACAGCCGGATTAGAAGCCTTCTGATCAAACAAACCCAAACCTGCATGTTTTATCGTAATAACAACAACAATAGCCGCTAATGGAATCAGATAAACCCAGATAAATTTTCTTAAGTTACCCGGCTCTTGCAAGATCTGAGTTGCCATAAAAAAGAAAACTGCTATAAACCAGAATCTCGAAAAGAAGTACTTAATTGATACCTCTGGCATGGTGCTCGTTACAGAAGTAAGCAAAATCCAAAAGAGGTAAAGAATAATAACCTGACTAATAGGATGACGAATAATTGCACGGTCAAATCCCTTATCAACAAATAGGCGGATAATAAATATTAAAAGCATGCCAGCGAGCAATGGCTCAGTAGGCAAGAACATATTGAATTCAAGCGATGGAATAAGTTCCTTCAGAGGTAAAGATAGAGGCACAAAAAACAGTGTAATCCAGAATATCAATTGAAAACGCTGCAAGGCAATAATTACAATAAGTAAACCAATAGGAATAGCCACCAGGTGCATTTTATCCTTTGAAATAAAATACCCAAGAGCAATCACATAGATCAGGCTAATGGCATAAACCAGGCCAATCCTGATATATCGGGATTGCAAGAGTCTACTTGGACTCAGAATATGCGCGATTCTCAATAACACCGATTACAATGAGTGCCAGGATTAGTGTGAGAAAAATAGACATCAGAACAATAACTGAACGCTTTGGCCAAAACTTCTTATCGGCCGGAAAAGGATTGCTTACAATATTGGTATATGTGATCTCCTTATTCAATTCACGATATGCATCATTATGCTTTGTCAAGACCTCAGCATATCTCTTCAACATTGGCTCCATCATTTCAGAAATCTTAAAAAACTCAGGACCATACTTTCCAATATTCTTTAATGTAGGATTTGAAGCCAGTCCTTGAGAATTATAATACCTGCCTGAATTAATATCAGCAAACATTCCTTCGGCCTGAGTTGTAATATCAACAAATCCGTATTTCTCACCCAACTCACTCATCCTGCCAACAAGACTATCAAGATACTTTTTCTCTCGAGTCAATTCTCTTGTCCTGACTTCTAAATCTTCTTGATACTTAGCATTATGCATATCCCGAACCTTGCCGTGGAAAGCTTCAATTACTGCGTCAACCAAATCAGAAGCCATTTCAGGATCTGTATCCAGCACTTCTATCTTAACAGCCTCATTCTCTGTTTTACGAAAGCTGAAGTTGTCTGAATATTTGCCAATAATCGCTGTTTTGTAATACTTGTAACTCTTATCTATTTCATAATGCACATCCAGATTATACTCTTCTACCAGATCGTCGCGGATATCACCTGAATTAAGAATCTCAAGCATTTGTTCTGTCTGACTCTCCTCAGAGTATTCACCAAGATTATCGGGATAAACAATTGCAAACGACTTATATTTTGGTTGAATAAAA
>JAGLDP010000144.1 GCA_023145515.1 Bacteroidales bacterium | reverse complement strand
CTATCTGTAAGTCGTGAAGGTAAACACATAGGTGTTGTTGACCTTGTTATTGAGCCAGGGAATCCTGATGTGTTATATGCTGCTGCTTATGATAAAGAACGCGAACCCTGGACTTTCAATGCTGGTGGTCCTGCCAGTGGAATCTACAAATCAACTGACGGTGGAAAAAAATGGAGCAAGCTAGAAGAAGGCTTGCCAAAAGGAATTATTGGTCGGATCGGAATTGATGTTTCTGCAAGTAATCCAAATATCCTTTTTGCAAATATTGAGAATTGTAATGTTGAAGGTCTTTCAACCGAAGAACGTTGGGATTTAATGAAGAATGGCCAACCCTTAGGCAAGGGCCAATCTGAGATAGGCGACCAGGTTTATCGTTCTGATGACTATGGTACAACATGGAAGAAAGTTGGTGATAAAGTTGGTGGCGGTCCTGCGTATTATTATCAGCAGGTAAGAATTGATCCTACTGACCCTGAGCATGTATATATAATAGGCATGAGAATGTATGAGACCAAAAATGGAGGCGAAGAATGGGGATCACCCTTCAGATTCGGTGGCGATAATCATGCCATGTGGATTGACGTAAATAATCCCGAGCACATTGTTTTAGGATACGATCATGGGATGGGAATAAGCTACGACGCCGGCAAAAACTGGTATCACCCTGACTTTAAAGACGTTGGGCAGTTTGTAGCTGTAGGATTTGATATGAGAAGGCCATATTATGTATATGGTGGATTGCAAGATAACGGCTCATCTGCCGGTCCGTCTAGCAAAGCTGATGGCTCTCCTATTAAAATGGAAGATTGGTATCGTACTGGCGGCGGCGACGGAATGTATAATGAGGTTGACTATAACGATTGGCGATTTGTTTATAACGAATCACAGAATGGTCCGATATCCAGATTTAATCAGGAAACCGGAAAATCAAAAAGCATAAGATTCAGAGGAATGGATCGCTGGGCGTGGAATGCTCCTATAGTTATTTCTCCACACAACAGTCATACTATTTATCACGCTGGAAACAAAGTTATTAAATCAACAAATCAGGGTGAGAGCTGGAAGCTGATAAGTGAAGATCTCACCTTTGCTGATTCAATAAAAATAGCCGGTACAGGTAATATTCAGTATTGTACTATTGTTACTATGGATGAATCACCGGTATTTCAAGGACTACTATGGGTTGGTACTGATGATGGTAAGGTATGGATAACAAAAAACGATGGGAAAGAATGGACGGATGTAGGACAAAATATTCCCGGTCATCCAGGCTACTGGGTTAGTCGCGTTGAACCTTCAAATTTTGATGCG
Source organism: Bacteroidales bacterium (assembly GCA_023145515.1). Lineage (GTDB taxonomy): Bacteria > Bacteroidota > Bacteroidia > Bacteroidales > UBA12481 > JABHCC01. The sequence continues at coordinate 16,439 of JAGLDP010000144.1, read as the reverse complement.
GGAACAGCATACGTAACAATTACCGGATATAGAGAGGATGATTTCAGAGCATTTATCTGGAAAACCTCTGACTATGGCCAGTCGTGGGTCAGTATATCCAATAATTTACCTGCAGACCCTCTGTGTGTTGTTAGAGAACATCCACAAAATAAGAATCTTCTTTTTGCAGGCTCAACAAAACAGGTTTTAGTTTCTATTAATGGTGGAAATAGTTGGCAATCACTAAGAAACAATATGCCATTTGTTGCTGTTGAAGATCTTAAAATCCACCCACGAGACAATGACCTCATTGTTGGAACGCATGGAAGAAGTATATGGATTGCTGATATCTCATATTTATCAGAATTAAGCAAAGAGATTATTGAAGCTGATTATCATCTTTTCAAGCCAGAGAACAAACTGCAGTACAAACGTTCTTCTATAAGAATGAGTTCAGCTTCAAGTAACTTTAGCGGAGAAAGCGAGATGCCTGGTGTGCAACTATATTACTACCTCAAAGAAGCGTCAGAAGGGGCTAAGATCCAGATACTCGACAAACAAAAAGTGATTTTTGAGGAGGAGCTCGAAGCCGAGACTGGCATTAATAGTATCCATTGGAGTTTTTCAAAAAGGATACGCGAAAAGACAGATAAAGAAAAAGACGCTTACAAAAAGCAAATGGCCAGGTATCGTCAGTATGCAGGTGCTGGTTCATTCGGCGGACGACAGGGCAAAGGCTCTGATTATGTAACAGGAATAGCCTCTCCGGGTACTTATACTGTACGCTTGTTGGTAAATGAAAAGGAATTGTCCAGAGAATTTGTTGTTCTTGAAGATTTTTAGTGAGGAATCATTACTTTTGCAGATCTAATTTTTTGATGACCTAAATTTAATCTTCATGGACACATCGTTGTTAAAAGCATTCAGGTTGAATCTGCTTGGACAGTCACCTGGGTGGTACAAAATGGCCATTATTGGCTTCTTAGTTCTTAACCCTATTCTTTTATACACTGCAGGACCATTTATTACAGGATGGGTTTTGATTTTAGAGTTTATTTTCACCTTGGCAATGGCACTAAAATGCTATCCTTTGCCTGCTGGTGGTTTGCTAGCTATTGAAGCTGTTGCTTTAGGCATGACATCAAGCGAAAGCGTTTACCACGAGACTCTTCATAATTTCCCGGTAATCCTTCTTTTGATATTCATGGTGGCAGGTATTTATTTCATGAAGGATCTTCTTCATTACATGTTTACCAAGGTTGTAATCAAAATACAGTCTAAACTTCTCATTGCTCTGATATTCTCCTTTATGGGAGCGTTTCTATCTGCATTTTTAGATGCATTAACAGTTACTGCTGTTGTTATTGCAGTAGCCATGGGTTTCTATGAAATTTATCAAAAAGCCCGATCAAAGATAGGAGGGTCTTATGATGACAATCACGTAGAGCTAGACCAATTCAGGTCTTATCTCAGAAGTTTAGTTATGCATGCTGCTGTTGGTACAGCGCTTGGGGGTGTTTGCACTCTGGTTGGTGAACCTCAAAATCTTCTCATTGCTCATGAGATGGACTGGGATTTTGCTGAGTTTTTCATTAGAGTAATGCCTATATCAATGCCTGTGCTCGTTGTTGGATTAACCACAGCAGTTCTATTAGAGAAATTCAAGATCTTTGGATATGGCGCCCTGATTCCAGAAAAAGTTTACAATATATTAAAGGCTGATATGGACGAAAATGATGCAGCCATGGACAGCCGTACACGTGCCAAATTGATTATACAAGCAATTGCAGGAATATGGTTAATCATTGCTCTGGCTCTTCATCTTGCGGAAGTAGGAATCATTGGTTTGTCAGTAATTGTTATTCTGACTGCTTTTACCGGTATTGTTGAAGAGCATCAGATCGGACATGCATTTGAGGAAGCTTTGCCATTTACTGCATTACTGGTTGTTTTCTTCGCTATTGTAGCAGTTATTCATGATCAGAAACTGTTTGAACCTGTAATCGACTTTGTTCTGTCGAAGGAAGGAAGGGATCAATTAGTTGCCTATTATCTCGCAAATGGCTTTCTTTCTATGATTAGCGATAATGTTTTTGTAGCCACGGTTTACATATCTGAGACAAAAGCAGCATTTGAAAGTGGTGCCTACGGCTTGTCTCAGGATCAGTTTAACAACCTGGCGGTTGCAATTAATACAGGAACTAATATCCCAAGTGTTGCAACTCCTAATGGACAAGCGGCATTTTTATTCCTCCTGACTTCAGCTATTGCTCCTCTACTTCGTCTTTCTTATGTCAAAATGGTGATAATGGCTCTGCCTTACACAATTTTACTCACGATAACAGGACTAATAGCCACATACTACATGCCAGAGACTCAGGAATGGTTACATAATCTTTTGAATATTACTTTTCATTAATTACATCTGAGTTAAGATATTTTAGCCCGCCGGATACTTTCCGGCGGGCTTTTTCGTTAATGGCATTGCAAGTAAGCCTTACCAATCATCAGCAGTTATTAGATATAATCTTGCACTTATCAATTAACAGCTACAATAATCGCAGCCCACTCAAAAAATTTGTAATTTCAGAAATCACTAAGCTAACTAAGAACTATGAAAAACAGAACCAACCTATTATTGATTGTCTTGGGATGCATTCTTTTCTCAAGCTGTAACACCAAAGCTCCAAAGCCATGCTTTGAATTGAATTGTGAATCGCTAAGACAAATTGATCAGATTCTTGCAGGCGAGGATGTATTAGTAAGTAATTGCACAGACAATGGCATTAGCTTTTCGTGGGATTTTGGAGATGGCACAAGCTCCACACTGAACAGTCCGCATCATGTATGGGAAACTCCCGGAGACTACACGATTACTTTGAACGTAGAAAATGAGGATAGCGAAAAATCAATAACTGAAGATATCACAGTTAGTCCATCTGTTTATGGAATCTGGGAGGGTTCATTTGTTATCGGAGAAGAGCCATATGCCTTTTCGCTTGATTTAGAACAAGCTGCTTACAAGATTAAAGGAAAATTCACTCGTGATATACAAGGAGGCTACTTCAGGCCTACAGGTGTACTAAGTTCAAATTCAGTACTTGCTGGTGATTCAGTTATTCTATTTTGTGCTCTGATTTATTCTTTTGGAGACCAAACGTTTTCAAGCATATATCAGCTAAAGGGCACCATCAATTCAAGCATGGATACCATGAGCGGTGACCACTTAATAATTGGCACTCGCGAATATGGCTCTTGGGAAGCCACAAAGAAATAATTGCACTAACTAATTTCAGACTCCCGGGCAGCATCAAGTAATTCCTGAACAGTGGTATGGTATAAACCTACCACTGTATCTGCGGCACCGTAATAAATCTTTACCTCGCTATCAGGCAGAGCAAATCCCTCATCATCAAAATCTTCAACCACCCAACCAGAAGGAAAACAAACATTCGGCACTTGTCCGGCCATCTCCCAAATCTCTCGGGGTTCCAGAATATTGTGCTTACATCTGCCAATAACTTTTGATGGGTCATTCAAATCTAGCAACATCGCCCCACCCTGATAAATATTTGCACTTCCAAAATGTCCGGCTACTCCATGATATACATGTAGCCAACCTTCGCGGGTTTTCACAGGTGGTGGCCCTGAACCAATAAACTCATCCCAGTAATGGAATCTACCTGATATTAAGGGAGCTACAGGATTCCAATTAATCATATCATCTGATTCAGATAGCCATATACTCGTTCCTGAAGTTGGTCCTGATGAGTGTCTGGCCTTATTGGGTCTATCCATTCTAAGATACTTCCCATCTACCTTTTCAGGAAATAGTACGCCGTTGCGGATATCCTCATTGGAGGCAATACCAAGAAACTCAAACTCTTTGAAATCCTTTGTGCTACCTACACCCAGCTGGCACCCATCCTCCATATCCATCGCAAACATGATATAATAATCATCTCCAATCTGAGTAATTCGGGCATCATATATATGATAAACTCTATCCTTTACCTTTTCAAGGCCCTTAAAATGAACAATTTCATCCCGAACAGTAAACTTCACGCCATCCACACTCTCAGCAATCACCAGAAAAGTCTCTCGCGACCGTGCCTGGGTTCTAAGCATTAATAGGTATTTATCCTTAAACTTAATAGCACCAGGATTAAAAACTGATGTAGCATCAATCAGATTTGGTTTAATATCAGGAATATCTGATCGCGTTAGAATTGGGTTGTTTGGATTTCTATGCATTTTTTTAGTTTTTAGTTTTCAGAGCTCAGAACATCTTCGGTCTTGGGTCTTAGGTCTTGGGTCTGCCCATGGTTACTAAAACCTCACAAAACTCTGCATCTCTACGAGGGATAATATTTCCTTCAATAGATACTCCGTCTACCTTGATTGATTTCACTCCTGATTCAACTCCTTCTGGATTTTGGACTTCTATTTTATAATTAGTTCCTCTGAATATTCTTTGGGCCTTAAACTCCTTCCATTCTGAGGGGATAACAGGATCAATTTCCAGTCCTTTATAATGTGGACGAATACCCAGGATGTAATCAAAGTTTATTCTGAACATCCATGCTGCAGTTCCGGTTTGCCATGAATGCGAGGTTCTACCGGGCTCACTATGTTCATTGCTGGTAATGTACTGTGAATACACATAGGGTTCAGCCACAAAGATATCTGAATCAACACGGTTTGGCAGAAGCTTCCTGTAATAATCATAGGCCATATTCCCTCGTCCTAACATACACTCAGCTTGTATCAGCCAGGCTGTTGGGTGATTAAAAATGGCTCCATTTTCTTTTTTTCCCCAAACACATCTGGTAATCAGACCAATATTAGGATCAATTTCACGGTATGCAGGTGCGCAAATCTTCGGACCATAACTAGTATCAAGGTGCTTTTTTACGCTGTTCATTGAACTAAGCAGTTTCTTTTCATCCGGTAGTCCGGCTATAACAGCCCAGGACTGAGTATTCAGAAATATTTTTCCTGACTCATTAGCACTGGCACCTATTTTCTTGTCTTTTTCGCCGAAGGCCCTGATATACCATTCACCATCCCAACAATGGGTTTCTATAGCCTGATGAAATAAATCTCTAACGCGAATAACTTCAGAGGCATCTATTTGTCTGTATTCCAGCAGCTCAATTAATTTGTTAAGCATAGCAGCATAAAACATACCACCCCAAACACTCTCCCCACCATCTTCACCCCCAATATAATCAAGAGTATCATTCCAGTCGCCTCTCCCAAATATCGGTAACCCATGCTTTCCTCTGTTATTATCGGCATAAATAACTACAGAGAGCAGATGAGCAAGAATGCTCCCTTTTTCTCCACCAATAAAAGTTTCTTCATGATCTAAGAGATCCCACTCGCCGGTTTCCTTAATATATTCAGTTACCGCCAAGATAAACCACAATGGATCATCGCAATGCTTAGTGAATTCACCCTGACCATCCTCATGGAAATGATGATAAACCTTACCATCTGTTTGCATTTGCCGCGACAAAAGCTTGATTCTGTCAAGGGCAAGTTCAGGGTGGGCAATCGTTACAGCTATAGTATCCTGGGCAGTATCTCTGAAGCCAAATCCTCTTCCGATGCCCCAATAGTAGAAGCTGGTAACTCTACCAACATCAAACGCCACCTTAGCCTGATAGGCAGTCCAGTAATTCATGAAGATATTCACCTCCTGATCTGGAGTTTCCACAGAGGTATGAGAAAAAAAGCGATCCCAGTGAGTTTTTATATCCTTAAGTGCTTGAGCAGCATTTTCTACTTTGTTATACTTCTGGATACCAGCAGGAGGACTTTGATTACTGGTATTATTAAAGTTCGTAGCTACATCTTTAGGAAAAACGCCCAAAGAAAAAATTACATCACTTGACTCACCCGGCTGCAGTTTTATATCTATTTGTAAAGCGCCAACAGTATTCCCGTAATCTGTATCCTGAGATCCCAGAGTACGTTGAGTCAGACCAACAGGATTGTTCTCATTCCGGTATAAACCAATAAACTTTTCCCTCATGGTCTCATATCCGGCTATTGGATGATTAACAGTAAAGAAAGTCCATTGATCCCACTCTTTATTCTCTTGTTGTTGAGTACCCTTTGATTCTGTTACCCAATAGGTTTTAGTAGCCAAAAGGGTGTTATTCTTTTTATCAAAATACACACGATTAAAATGCTGATCATCGCATTGGTTAATCAAGTCAACCATTGCATGTCCGAGGGCAAACTCAACATATCCAAAAACCGACAAATTCCGGGGTCTGTCAGTATTATTTTTCAGAATCGTTTTCCACACTTCCTGATTATCATGGAGTGGAACAAAATATGAGACAGATGATTCAATTCCTTCAATCTCACATTCCATTCGTGTATAGCCAAATCCGTGTGCTACCCGATATGCTTTCGGATCACGGTTTGTGGGTTGCCAGCTAAGGCTCCAGAACTCACCGGTATCATTATCTCTGACATAAATGTATTTTCCAGGACGATCATGAGGAACATCATTTATACGATATCGTGTAATCCGCCCATGTAATGGAGATTTGAAGTAGCTAATTCCCCCGGCATTATTACTAATAGAAGAAAAATACTGTCCGTTATACAGATAATTGATCCAGGGACTAGGAGTATCCTGGCGTTCAATCACATATTCCCGTCCGTCTGGTGAAAAACTACCGTAGTTCATTTGATTCAGTTATTTGGTTATTCTGTCTTCCTACCTTCCTGCCTTAGCTCTTCTCCACAAATCCTGAGTCTGAATGATCTCTCAGGTTGGTTCTCAGAGCTGTGATCATTTCTCTCAGATCTTTAACACCCCCTATTGTAAACCAAATAGTTACGATTATTGCGGTAATCAAATATATCCAGGTATAAATTCTCCAGAAGTTAAGCCATACTTCGTCTGAAACATCTGTAGTCATATTATATATAGTTCCAATAATAAAGACTACTGTCCAGGCAGCTGCCCATCCGTATGTAGCTATATAGATAATCTTATCACCCTTAGTAAACTCTTTTGATGGTCCGAGAACCTTCCAGCCTCTCAGAGGTTTATCATCCCCACCTGTTTCTCCTTCCACACGGTATTTTCCTCTGTGCAGAAGTTTATCCATGTTATGAACTTGTCGGGGTCCAAAAATAGACACTAAAACAAACACAGTACCAGCAGTAACCATTGCTATCAACCAGAACCACTGTCCGTTAATAGGAAAATCATCTACAACTGAGTTGATAATAATTCCAAATCCAGAGATAAGGGCTCCTGAAATCATTGCCGACCATGCTGCAGCTTTCGTTCCTCTTTTCCAATATAGTCCGCCAATAATCGCAGCGCCAGATCCCCCCACAAAGATAGAAGCTGACACGGCCATAAACAGGAATACTTTTTCACTTTGCTGAAATAAGATACTTAGAATAAAGATGGTGACTCCCACTCCAAAAATTGAGTATCTGAGATACTTCATGTGTTCCTTAGGTTCAAACGGCTTCTTTCTCAGAGGCAGAACGCAATCCTGAATAAATATACTACCAAAAGAGTGGATATAAATATTGTGGCTTGTTATTGATGCAGCAAGCATTATCGCAACAAAAGCACCTTTCATCCCAATTGGGAGCAGTTGATTAAGCACCATTGGCACCCGCAATTGACTTTTCAATACTTCAGACCCCACATCGGTCATAGAACCATTCACTGCAGCAGCAACAGAACTAAAGTCAACATGATTCAAGACGGTATAGGCAATAATTGGAACAACAACCAGAAATAATCCCCATTGCGGAATCAGGCGCCAATTAGTTAGTACATCAGCCATCTTAGCTTCATGAGCTGACTTAGCCGCCACACTAACTGATGAATTGCCCTGCCATGCCAGCTTAGTGTAAACCAGTCCGAACATCCCAATAAAAAAGAACCAGATATTAAAATCCTGAACTTCAGTTGCTTTAAACGGATTTACTAGCGAAGCATTTTCCGGGGCCTGATTAACAGCTTCTCCTATTTGGCTCCAATCCACTTGAAGAACCAAAAAGATAACGATACCGACAAACACGAAATTAACAAAAACACCCTGAACAAAATCAGTAAACATAACAGCAATATGTCCGCCTGTCAAAGTAAAAAATAAGGGAATAGCAACCATCAGTCCGGCAATCAGAATAAAGGTTCCTGAATACGGGCCAATTTGTCCGATCTCAGGAATTCCACAGAAATGGATAAAAAACCGTGCAGTTACTGAGGGAAATATAATCATGTTAACAATTCCGGATCCAAAGGCCATAAAGCCGGCAAATATTCTAAAGCCACGACTATACCTCATCTCAAAGAACTGGGCCATAGTCATCGCTCTTGTCTGCCTATATCGATATACTACCCAGCCTGTTACGCTCATTCCAACTAGAATAATAGTAGTCATCATCTCCCACCATCTGGAGTTAAATCCGGCAGCAAAATTCTGTTCCAGGGCGCCAACAATAGTTATGGCTCCAAGAGCTGCTGTTCCATGAAACATTGATATAACATAGCGTCCACCCGTACGTCCGGTAGCAAGAAAATCAGTTACGGATTTAAGAAGGCTTTTGCTTAGAAATACCATTCCTACCATTAATAAAAATAGGGCAAGTACAATTCCCCAATCGATCCAGTTTAGGTTCATAATATGCAGTTTCTGTTAACTCGTAAATATAGCAAGAATTTGAAATTAGTTGGTTGGGTGATTTTCATGAAAGGTTCAAATTTTCATTTATCAGATTAACCCTCTGGCTGACACATCGTTCTGTTTTACCAGGATCTTCAGGAGTATTCATCACATAATCGAGTAATCTTTCTATAGAAGTAGTGGCTACATGCATTCTTGTATCTGAAGAAGCATAGTAAATAAACACTGTGCCATCCTTATCCTGAATCCATCCATTTGAAAAAATCACATTTGATACATCCCCCACTCTTTCTGACCCTAGTGGCTCAATAAAATGCCCGCCAGGTCTTCTGATAACCTTCCAGGGCTCTGCGAGGTCAGTAAGAAAAAGGTATAACACATAACGTAGTCCTGCAGCAGTTCTTCTTACGCCATGCGCCAAGTGCAGCCAGCCCTTCTCTGTCTTCAATGGAGCTGGTCCCTGACCATTTTTCACTTCTTTCACTGTATGATATTCTCTTGGGTCGACAAGAACTTCTTCTTGAATAATTGCAGGACTCATTGCGTCTGTGAAACCAGCTGAGATTCCTGATTCACCTGTCTCGATAAACCCGGATTGAGGTCTTGTATAAATCAAATATTTGCCATTCACAAACTCAGGATGCAAAACGCAGTTACGTTGTTGCGCAGCGCTTGATTGAAGATCAGGAAGACGCTCCCACTCGAGCAGATTGTGTGTTCTTGCGATACCGCAGCTTGCCACTGCAGCTGAAGAATCATTTGGCTTAGTTACATCCTTGCGCTCAGCACAAAACAGTCCATATATCCAACCATCCTGATGATGTGTTAAGCGCATATCATATACGTTGGTTTCAGGATCGGGTGCTGAAGGCATCTGTATTGGCTTATCCCAAAACCTCCAGTTATCGATTCCATTCGGACTTTCAGCTACGGCAAAAAATGATTTTACATCATAACCCTCGATACGAGGGATCATTATATACTTATCGCCAAACTTCATTGCTCCTGCGTTAAAAACAGTATTAACCCCCATACGCATTTGCAGATGAGGATTTGTTGCCGGATTAAGGTCGTACATCCACCCCGGGGGTATATGATTTCTTGTCAGAGCAGGATACTTAAAACGCTTGTACCAGCCGTTACAATGTGATCTGGAGGGGTTATGCTGAGTAACAAGCTGCTCATAAGTATCAAAAATTGTTTTATGTCTTTTAGTGAAAGTATTCATAGAAGGATGTATAAAGAGTTTAATTCTTCAGTTTGTCATACCAGCGAAATTTCAGTACAACAGATAGTAATACAAATATTATCAAGCTGATCCAAAATTCTTTCCATTCTCTGATAACGATATACACAGGCATAAGAATCAAGCACATTTGCCAAACAATACCAATAACAACATTTACCATATCAAATATAAAATTCGTATTAGGAACGAATTCGGGATCTTCTGCCTGTAGCTTTCTTTGAATAGGCTTCCACCATCCCCAGGGATTAACGTTCTTCACAAAAGATTTTAATACTTCTTCATCGTCAGGAGGATTCAAGAGAGTGCCAAGAAAGGACCCTATACTTGCTATACCCAGAATTATTGGAAAGGCAAGTATAACCGACAAATCAGGTATAATCTTCGGTATTGCAAGCGATGCTGCTAGTCCTCCAATCATACCCCAGAAATAACCATATCCATTAAACCTCCACCAAATCCATTTCAAAAAGTTAGATGCTGCGTAGCCACCAAACAAAGCAGCAGTAATCCATTGAAGAATTGAATTTATATCCTGAACAAAAAAACCTACAGTTACTCCAACCACAACCAAAGCCAGTGAGGCTAGATAACTAGCACGCACAAGAGTCTTATTACTCGCTCCGGGATTAATAAACCGTTTATAAATATCATTAACAATGTATGCTGGTCCGGCATTTACATTAGCTGCAAAAGTTGACATAAATGCAGCCACTAATCCGGCCAAAATAATACCCAGCACACCAACGGGAATAAAATTATTCAGTGCAAATGGGAGAATCTTCTCAAAATCCAAAACGCCTTCATTCATAAGCATTTCAGGCTGCAGTTTTACAAGTGCAAGAACAGTTAAACCAGCAATCATTAGGTACCTTGGAAAAAACAACACCAAATTTACGCTACCGCTCATCAAAGCTGATTCACGAGGAGTACGGGTAGCCAAAACTCTTTGCATATCATATCCAGGCACCGGTCCTGCAATAGAAACTAGTATTCCTCTGAAAACCATCATCATAATAAAGATGCCAAACAACTCGTATCCATCAGAAAGAATTTTTTGGTTCAGGGCCTGATTAACTACCTCGTTGAAACCCGACCAATTCAAGTTTAGTTTCCATTTAAAAAGCACTTGATCCCATCCATCGGGTACTATTTGCATAATCTGTTCATGGCTAACTGTTTTTATTGCGATAACACCAATAATTATGCAAGCCAGAGTCATTATGATGAATTGCAGCACTTCAGTGATAACCACTGAATACATCCCTCCTTTGATTACATATAGAGTAGTAACTCCCATGATCAGCAAGGCATACATATGCTCAGAAGAGATATTCAAACCACCCAGTTGGGCATTCAAATCCCAGGGAAGAAAGATTACAGCAAATTTTCCAATACCTTCAAAAGCATAGGCAATAAAACCAATCACAGCAAAGAGAGCAAAAATAACCACCGAGATATGCGACAACTTCGCACCTCGTCCTTCTCCAAACCGGGTTTTCAACCACTCTGCCCCCGTCATTACATTGGATCGCCTCATCCATACAGCCAGAAACATCATGAGTACTATTTGGTTCCAAACTGGCCAAAGCCATGGTAACCAAACACTTTTCACTCCATAAACAAAACAAATAGCAACCATCCACATAGTTCCGGTTATATCAAACATACCAGAAGCATTAGATAAGCCCAACATCCACCAGGGGATGCGCTTTCCACCTAAGAAATATGAATTCAGGTTTTCAGAAGCTCTTTTGCTAATCCAAAAACCTAAGGAAATGGTCAAAACAAGGTAAACCAGGATGATAGCAATATCTATTGAATGTAAGGACATTAAGTTCTTGTTTGCGGTAAAGGTAATAATTCTCCTTTGTCAACTAATTCGTTTTTTTTCGATACCGGAGTTGATATTTTATATGAACCATCAGAATTCCGTATCTTGTTGATCAATAATTTAGCCAAAACTGAAAACTAATACTATGAAGCGAACTGTCCTTCAAATGTTGCGCAACGCAGCCAAAAGCTTTCCCGATACCGACTATTCTAATCAAAAAGGTGATTCAGGTTGGGATGGAATGACATATCCAGAAATTTTGAAGGAATCACGGTTTCTTGCAGCCGGACTAATGGAAATGGGTCTGAAGAAAGATGAAAAAATTGCATTGCTTTCAGAAGGTCGTAATCGCTGGATTTCAGGAGAATTTGGAATATTGTTTGCTGGATGTATAAATGTACCACTATCGATCAAACTTCTTCCAGACGAAGTAATGTTCAGGCTAAATCACTCTGACTCTAAAGCAGTATTTCTATCACGAAATACTTTTGAGAAAGTTGCATCGGTATGGAAACAAGTTATTATGGATATAAAGATCATCTATCTCGATGATGATCTGGATCAGATTAAGGACAAATGCAAAGAGTTCGGTATCAATTGTGATAAAGACATAGTATTATACTCAGATTTGGTTCAAAAAGGGATGAATTCATGGGATCAGATGGAAGAAGAACTGCTGGATCTTGAAGATGCCATTCTTGAAGAGGATATTGTCACTATAAGCTATACTTCGGGCACAACCGGTGATCCAAAGGGAATCATGCTAAGCCATCTGAACTATCATGCCAATTGTCATGATGCCATGCATTTCTTCGATGTAAATAAGGGAGACCGGCTATATATCATTTTGCCTCTTGATCATAGTTTTGCTCATACTGTTGGAATCTATGCCGGTTTGTTGAAGGGCTTGAATTTGTACTTTGTTGATGCACGAGGTGGCGGTGTTCAAACGCTAAAGAATATCCCAATTAATCTGGTAGAAGCCAATCCGCATTTCATGTTAACAGTGCCTGCATTAACCGGTAACTTCATGCTCAAGATCAAAGATGGCGTTGCATCAAAAGGTAAGTTTGCAAACAGGATTTTCCAAATGGGATTAGATGCCGGTCGAAGAATGTTCAGAGACGGTCATAACAAAGCACCATGGTATATCATGATGGCAAATGCCATTCCCTACTCTATTGCTAATAAGATGATCTTCTCAAAAGTGAGAAAGATCTTTGGTGAGAGTATTCGCTTCTGTGTGGGTGGCGGGGCTTTGCTTGACATCAGACAGCAAGTATTCTTTTACTCTCTGGGGGTGCCTGTGTATCAAGGATATGGACTAAGTGAAGCCACACCAATTATCTCAGCCAACACTCCTGATGTGCATAAACTTGGAACTTCAGGTAAGGTTATCTCGAATATCGAAGTAAAAATTATAAAGTCAGATGAAACGGAAGCCGCTCAAGGAGAGCAAGGTGAGATCGTTATCCGTGGAAATAATGTGATGAAAGGATATTACAAAAATGAAGAAGCAACTAAGAACACTATTAAGAATGGATGGTTATATACTGGCGACCTTGGGTATTTTGACGAAGATGAATTTCTGATTGTTGTAGGACGAGAAAAAGCATTACTGATTTCTGCTGATGGAGAGAAATATAGTCCTGAAGGTATTGAGGAAGCAATCCAAAATTCTGCTGATATGATTCAACAGGTAATGGTTTACAATGATATGCAAAAGTACACTACTGCAATCATCACCTTAAATACCAGCAAAGTACAGAGCTATATAAAAATGAATGAAATCGCTGATCCCGAAGTTCTTTTAAAAGCAATCAAACAGGATATAAACCGATTTAAGGATACTTCAGAATACAAAAACCAGTTTCCTGAAAAATGGATCCCAACTACTTTTCAAATTGCACCGGAGTTATTCACTGAGCAGAATCACCTGATAAATTCTTCGATGAAAATGGTTAGACATAAAATTCAGGAAACCTATGCAAAACAAATAGAGTTTATGTATTCAACATCAGGTTCGAACATTGTTAACCCCTTAAACGTTGATTCTATTAAAGGATTATTACCATTTGATTAATATGACAAAAAGAAACCTGCAAGCAATCGGTCTGTTATTAATAATCGGACTTTTTGCATCATGTAAACAAGAAAGCAAGCAGCCTGACGAACAATCTGTTACAGTAAGCATTCTACCTCAAAAGTATTTTGTTCAGGCTTTAATGGGCAACAGATTTGAAGTTAACGTTATGGTTACCCCTGGAGCTAGTCCGGCAAATTATGAACCTACGCCACGACAAATGGCAGCTTTAAGCAAATCTGGATTATATCTTACGATAGGACATCTGGGTTTTGAAGAAGCCTGGGTACCTCGTTTTCAAAAGACCTACCCCTCTTTGAAAATTGTTAATTCATCTTCAGGCATTAAACTGTTGGGAGAAGAAGAAGAAGAAGAAGAAGATCATGGACATTCACATAAGCATGGTATTGACCCACATGTTTGGATGTCGCCTAAACAAGCACGACAGATAGTAATCAATACAGCCGGCGCACTAACAAAGTTCGATGAGGCCTGCAAAGATCTGATTGCTCACAACCGTGATAGTCTGCTCAATGTACTAGATGACTTGGATCAGAGATATACTGAAGCACTTGCACCCATACAAAACAGGAAGTTCATCATATTTCATCCTGCTTTAAGCTATCTTGCCAGAGATTATCATTTTGAACAAATTGCAATGGAGTTTGAAGGTAAAGAACCATCTCCCGCATATTTCAAAAGTATAGTTGATCGTGCAAAAAGTGAGGAAATCAAATTATTATTTATACAGAAAGAGTTTGATATTGAAAATGCACGACAAATGGCCAGAGAAATTGGAGCTGAGCTGATTCAAATTGACCCCTTGGCTGAAGATTGGTACTCTCAGATGCTGGATATTCTAAAAAAACTGCAAAAACTGAAGTAAGGTGCTTATAAGTCTGAAAGATATTTGTTTTGGTTACTCTCAAGACACTGTCATTGAACATGTTAACATGGAGATCAATGAGGGTGATTATATTGGAATGATTGGTCCTAATGGTGGTGGTAAATCCACAATCATAAAGATTATTATGGGTTTGCTTAAGCCCTGGAGTGGAAAATTTGAGATAGGTACCAAGCAGGATGGAGAAGCTGTCAAGATAGGATATCTTCCTCAGTATCAACTCTTTGACAAAAGCTTCCCTATTACTGTTCAGGAAGTTATTATGTCAGGACTGATGGGAACTCACAATAATCTATTCCGATTCAACAAGCAGCAAAAAGAAGAAACTGAAACTCTTATCAATACTCTTGGATTAGAGAGTGTTGAGAAACAATCTATAGGAGAACTATCCGGTGGACAAATGCAGCGGGTTTTTTTAGGAAGAGCATTGATTTCAAATCCAGACTTACTAATTCTGGATGAGCCAGTAACTTATGTTGACAACAAGTTTGAGAATGAGATGTATGAATTACTTCAGCAGATCAACAAACGAACTGCCATCTTGCTTGTTAGTCATGATGTTGGCCAAATTGTTTCTTTTGTTAAAACAATTGCCTGTGTTAATCACTATCTGCATTATCACCCTTCAAATAAAATCTCTGAAGATATTCTGGCTTCTTATGACTGTCCAATTGAGTTGATCACCCACGGCAAGGTTCCACATAGAGTTTTGCATAATCATCCACACCATGATTGAGTTCTTTTCATACGGCTTCATCAATAATGCCCTTCTTACTGCCCTCATTGGATCAATCAGTTGTGGTTTGATTGGGACATATATTGTTTCAAAAAGGCTGGTTTTTATTACAGGTGGCATAACTCATGCTTCTTTTGGCGGATTGGGTATTGGATATTTTCTAGGAATCCCCCCCTTGCTTGGGGCAGGCATATTTGGATCTTTGGCAGCTCTGATTGTTGAATACTTATCAGGAAAAAACAAGGTCAGAGTAGATTCTGCCATCGCAATGGCATGGTCGTTCGGTATGGCTATAGGTATTATCTTTATTTTCATTACCCCTGGATACGCACCAAATCTTATGAGTTATTTATTCGGAAGCATTCTAACTGTTTCCAGAGTGGATATATGGATAATGCTGGTTCTGATGGTAATGATCCTAACGATGTTTCTTTTATTCTTCAGGCAAATTCAGTTCATCGCCTTTGATAGTGATTACGCCCGATCGCAAGGAGTTAATGTTAATCTGCTTAACTACATCCTGATAATACTGGTTGCGCTTACTGCAGTTTTGTATATCAGAGTAGCAGGTATTATACTCGTCTTATCATTGCTAACTGTTCCGCAAAACATGGCAATGTTATTCACCAACAAGTTCAAAAAGATCCTTTATCTTTCTATAATATTTGGATTTATTGGATCAGTTTCTGGTCTAATAATGGCATGGTTCCTAGATATCCCCTCAGGAGCTGCCATAATTTTCACACTTGTTCTGGAATATATTATTGGTTCCATAATTGTAAAACTTAGAAATCTTCATAAAAGAAGACTGAAAATATCTTAAAAATTGTAAAATCTAACACAATAATGCCTCTTGTCCTTTGTTATTAAGGCAAGGTGTTATACTTTTATGCCGCCCTTAATTTAGTCCCCCTATTAAACTTTTTGGCACTTTAATGATCCAACATAAATAGTATTGAATGAATAAGCGCATGCGAAA
>JAGLDP010000143.1 GCA_023145515.1 Bacteroidales bacterium | reverse complement strand
CTTGTGAAACTGATATTGATATTAACACCCCAAATCTTCAGGTACCTATTGTTTATTGTCTGTTGAACACAGCTGATTCTGTGCAATATTTAAAATTGAACAAAACCTATTTATTAGAATCTGCTGCATTACAAAACCCACCTCATCCTGATAGTCAGTATTTTGAAGGCAACATTCTTATTGTATTAGAGAAGTGGGAGAACAATAAACCAGTTGAGTTCTATGAATTTGAACCAACAACTGAAATACCAAAGGATACTGGCTTTTTTCCGAGCGATAAGAATACGATATACAGAACTATAGCCAAGATAGAGGCAGAGGATCTTTACATGCTGAACATATATGTTGAGAATAAGGAGAAAATAGTTTATGCTCAAACCAAGGCGGTAGGACTATTAAATGTTATTGATCCGATAGATCTTAAGGTAAGAAAAGTGAGTTTGAATATTGGTGTTAATTATACTACTCGCTGGAAACCGGTAGAAAATGCCGGCATATATCAGGTTGTGGTACGTTTTTGGTATAAGGAAACCAAAGAAGGTGTTACTGTTGAGAAGTATCTCGACTGGCCTCAGCCATTTTCAAATCCTATTTCGAATGTTGAATATTTATCACGTGACATCAGTGGCACGCGGTTCTTTTATATTCTGGCAGATGGCATTCCTGTTGACACAGAGGTAGTACGAGAAGCCATTGGTGTTGACTTCTATATCATGAGTGCTGGTACTGAACTTAAGTTTTACATTGAATCTACTGCCCCATCTGATGGTGCTCTGATGGAAAAGCCTGTTTACACCAATATCACAAACGGAATTGGTGTGTTTAGCACAATCGCAACACGTAAAATGATGGGCATGGACCTGGCCTCTACAACAATTGATTCCATTGCAGGCGGCCAATTGACAAAAGATCTTATGTTTCTTGATCATAATGGAATCAGGAATTAGAGCTAACGACAAAAAACTAATTACCAAAGACTAAGATACTGATTATGAGGAAGTCAATAAAAACAATTTTACTATCATTATTTGTTCTGACATTAGTATTTGGATGTGATCCTGAGGTTGATCCCGGAGGTGGAGGTGGAGGTGGACCCATTATTGATGCAAAAGAATATGGCACCTTAGAAGTTGAATTCCGGATACCAGGATCATTTCTTCCCCCAAATCGTGTATTAAGAGCTGATCTTAGTATCGCTGTTTCCGCTGAAGAACTATACAAAGGCAATTTCTGCTATGTTGCCAATGTTTACAATACCACTCTTGTTTATAATATCCGCCTCGAGCCCGGTTCATACTATTACCAGGCTGGAATAATTTGCATAGCACAGGGAGACTCCTGTTCAGCTGCAAGTTTTCCGGGGGGACAATTCGGAATGAAATGGGCTATTGGCAGGGCTGACGTCAGAGCTAATGAACCCATACATGTGGTACCACAGTTTACACAATAAGAATGAAATTAAGAACAATATTAATTCTGACATTAGCGGTTCCTTTTTTGGTAACCATGATGTCAAACTGCGACCCCAAAGATAAAATTGTTTATCCACCTGAGGCAGATTTCTATAGCTCGCCTGCTCAAGGGAACACTACAACATTATTCAAATTTATTACCAGTCAGAGTAAAAACCCTGGCACTGTGGATACTATGCTATTTTTCAGATGGGATTGGAATAATGATGGAGTATGGGATACTCATTTCACACGCTCAAGAGTCTTGGATCACCGATTTTGGATTAAAGGCAATTATACAGTAGTTATGGAAGCCAGAAATGAAGGTGGACTACGAGACACTATATCAACTGACATTGAGATTCTTCAAGGCTATAGCCCACCCCACGCCAAGTTAATTGTAAGTCCGAATAACAGTCATATACGAACTGAGTATGTTCTGGATGCTTCAGAAACAACTGATGATGAAGATTCTTTAAGCACCTTATTATTCCGATGGGATTTTGAAGGCGATGGGTCTTGGAATACAAATTGGGAATCAGAGCCGGTAAAAACACATGTTTATACTGGTCCTGACCATTATAAAGCAGTAGTAGCTGTTCGTGACCCCTCTGGTTTATCTGCCAGAGCTGATCAGATTGTCATTGTTACATTGCATAATAAAAATTTATTTGTTGACTTTAGCTGGACACCAGAAAACGGCACTTCGATAGATGTATTCAAGTTTGATGCTTCTGCCTCTTATGACCCTGACGATGAAAATAATACATTTACTTACCGCTGGGATTTTGACGGAGACGATATTTTTGATACTGACTACCTCTCGAACCCGATAACTGAGCATCTATTTGAAGACGAAGGAGAAACCTCTGTCAGACTTGAAGTTACTGACAAATACGGACTAACAAACCAAATAGCTCAGGATTTAGTTGTTGAGCACGCCAACCGACCTCCTGCTGCCAGTTTCTTTGTAGGTGCTAATTATGGAAATCTTACTACTGACTTCTACTTTGATGCTAATGCTGTTAAAGATGATGAAGATTGGGAATACCAATTAAAGATAAGATGGGATTTCGATTCGGATGGCACTTGGGATACTGATTATTCTGACAAGAAAACAGTTTATCATAAATATGGCACAGAAGGACAGTTTGAAATCACAATGGAAGCCATTGATCTTGGCGGACTTACAGCGAGCTATTCATTGATTGTAAGCACTACAGGTGGATCAAACGAAACAGGACTCATTATTGATTCTGATTCTGGTGATACGTATGGCACTGTTAAGATTGGCACTCAATGGTGGATGGCTGAGAATCTTAAAAATACTACCAATCGGGCTTGCTATGGCAACTCCTTAGTTAATTGTGAAACTTATGGTGGTTTGTATAGCTGGTCAAACGCGATGGCAGGCTCTGAAAGTGAGAGGGCTCGCGGTTTATGTCCTGAGGGTTGGCATATCCCAACAGTTGCTGAATGGGAAAAACTATTCGACTATCTTGGTGAAGAGAATGTACGCGCACAATTAGAAGAAGGTGGTGATACTGATTTCAGAATGAAATATGCAGGACAGATAAGTGGTAACGGAGGTTCACAGTACGCTGGTACAGTTGTAAATTTCTGGACATCAACTGGTGCGTCAGGCAGTAATGCCTGGGCCTTTAGTTTGCAAAAAGACAAAGATCAGATTTGGCCTCTAATTTTAGGCAGAAGCTATCTTCATTCCGTCAGATGCATTAAATAGTATAGTTTTCTTCTTATTTTTTATCGAATCGTTGCTGGCTAAAGTAGGCCCAGTAAACAGTTGCTATTATTAGTATCAGAGCAACGTAAATGCCAATTGAAATTTCAGGCGTAGCACCTCCTCCATAACTATGCATACCACTCAGGAAATAATTTACACCAAAGTATGTCATCAAAATCGAAGCAAATGACAATAGACTGCCAAGGTTGAATGAGAAGTCATTTTTCATTCCCTTAATGTGATGCATGTGGTTCACAAAGGAATAGATCAAAATAGAAATCAAACACCATGTTTCTTTAGGGTCCCATCCCCAATATCGTCCCCATGATACATTAGCCCATATAGCACCAAGGAAGCAGCCAATAGTAATCAAATACAAACCTACAATCAGAACAATCTTGTTCATTTTTGTCAAATGAGAAATATGTCTGTCAACAAGCTCATGATTCTTCTTAGTTTTTGAGATGTACATGATCATTACAACAAAACTAATCAAGGCTCCTAGTCCTAGAAATGAATATGAAGTCATTATCACAGCAACGTGAATAGTTAACCAAGGGGATTTTAAAACTGGCATCAAAGGTGTCATTTCCGGACTCATCCAGCTTAAGTGGGCTACTAAAAGAGATAAGGCAGCCAAAACTGCAGTTAATGCCAAGGCCATTTTCGACCTTTTCATCAGTATCAGGCCAGCCAGCAGTGTGCCCCAAGCAACAAAAATCATTGATTCGTAGCCATTACTCATAGGTGCATGTCCTGATACATACCACCTGACGGCCAATCCAATTGTATGAAGAATAAAACCTAAGCCAAACAACACAGCCAACCCAGATGTAAGCTTTGCCTGCCATTTCTTAGGCTTGAACATAGCCAGGAATTGAATAATCAGTAAAATCAGGCCTATAGTTGCGTAGAATGGTGCTAATCTTTCAAAGACAAGCATTCTGTTATACAAAATCTCAAGTTTGGCCTTTGTCTCAGCAGGAAGAACCTCTGAGCCGTACTGTTCCTGATATTGAGTAATTGCTTCTCTCCATTTTTGAGACATAGAAGTATTACCTTCATCTATCGAATTAAGGTATTCACCAAATGCAGTATTTATGAATAAAGAATCCTTTTCTGGTAGTCCTTTAACGCTACTCGCAAGATCGAACCATCGAGCATTTGAGTCTCTGAGGTCAGGAAAAATCCGAAGGTATTGTCCGTTTATGCATAGATAAAACACATTAAGTTGCTCATCGAGCTTGATAATCGACTTATCCATTGCACTACGCTCAGTGGGTCTTTTCCTTACAGCCTCATCTACCAACTGTTTCAGTTTATACTGATTACCCTGAAAAAAATCACTAAAGGCAGCCTTTGCCCCTCTTATCCCCAACATAACTGATAACTCTGGTCGTTCCAATTCAAACAATGGAATTGCTTCCCATTTCACAGGATCCAACAATATGCTTAGCCAGAATTCCTCAGCAGATAAATCACCATATCGGTTTTGTTTAAATATTTTACGGGTTAGTTCCTGAGCAAGAGTGTTCACCGGTTCAAACCTTCCATCTGATCCCTGAACCCAGATTTTGCCAAATTCTTTTGCTTCCTGCTGCATTAGTTTTGAGACAGGAGGTGTATTTTGAGCTTGCAGTGAGAGTCCGATTGATAATAATATCAGCATAGCGCCAATTTTAACAGGCTTTGCAGAGTCTTTTATTAGTCGAACAAAACGACTACCAGGAGCCAACATCGACAACAGAATACTTACTATCATCAGAAAATAGCCAACATAGGTTATGCCAGTTCCAAAAGCATCATTATTAACACTAAGCGTGGTACCTTTCTCATCAGCCTGATCAAATGATGATTGATAAAAACGATAACCTTTATATTTTAGAATATTATTCATAA
>JAGLDP010000142.1 GCA_023145515.1 Bacteroidales bacterium | reverse complement strand
TTCCCATGTAATACAAAACTAATTTTCACCATAATAGCAATTTTAGTCTGAGGCTTTTCACAGCAAAGAAAAGCAAATACTCTTTATAATATTCTTTTTATATCTTTAGTTCCCGAAATTATTTTGGATATATGCATTATTTAGCTGCTTCTGACCGGTATAACAAGATGGTTTTTCGCCGATGTGGAGATTCTGGATTGAAACTACCGATGATTTCATTGGGTTTGTGGCATAATTTCGGAGATGTCGACTCTAAAGATACGGCCAGAAAAATACTTCTGGATGCTTTCGATGCCGGGATCAATCATTTTGATCTGGCCAATAATTATGGTCCCCCTCCGGGATCCGCAGAAAGCACCTTTGGCAAAATTTTCAAAAGTGATCTCGCGCGATACCGCGATGAACTCATTATCAGCACTAAAGCCGGATACCTCATGTGGCCTGGCCCGTATGGAGAATGGGGGTCAAGAAAATACTTGCTATCCTCTTTAGACCAGAGTCTCAAAAGAATGGATTTGGATTATGTTGATATATTTTATTCACATCGCTACGATCCGGATACCCCTTTAGAAGAAACAATGGGAGCATTGACGCATGCTGTGAAGTCAGGCAAAGCTTTATATGCAGGAATCTCGAACTACTCCCCTGAACATACCCTCGAAGCTGTAAGGATTCTTAAAGAGAATAAAACTCCATGCATAATTCATCAGGTCAAGTTTTCATTGGTTCAGCCTGAAGCAAATGAAGGACTTGCAGATATTTTGGATAAGGAAGGTATAGGATGTATTGCATTTTCACCTCTCGGACAAGGAATTTTGACAGATCGTTACATCAATGGTATTCCTTCTGACTCACGTGCTGCAAAATCACATGGATTCTTGAGAAAAGAGCAGCTAACCAGCACTGTAATGAATCAGGTTAACGAACTAAAACATCTATCTAATAAGCTGGGTATAAGCCTGGCAGAGCTTGCCCTAAACTGGGTTAAAAGTCACAATTTTGTAACATCAATTCTGCTTGGAGTCAGTTCTGCAGATCAGCTAAAGCAGGATCTTGGCATCCTGCACCAGGATGATTTCACTGAGGATATAATGAATAGGATAAAAACAATAATGAAAAACTAAATGTAATTATTATGAACATTACCCGAGTTTTTGAAGCACTTGAGCATCAGCTTAAGAATTACCCGAGAGAAGATGTTCTCGGAGCCAAAGTTGATGGCAAATGGCTTACATATTCAACCCAGGAATACATCCAGATTGCAAATAATATTAGCTATGGATTACTGGAATTAGGATACAAAAAAGGAGATAGAATAATAACAGCGTCAAACAACAGACCAGAATGGAATTTCATGGATATGGGAATGATGCAGATAGGTGTGGTGCATGTCCCGGTTTATCCCACACTATCTGTAGATGAAACCAAATTCATCATGGAGCATTCTGAAGTAAAACTGGCTGTAGTTTCTGATGCCAGCCTCTTTAAGAAGTTCTCTAAGGCAATGGCAGATGTTTCAGACCTTAATGCCATATACACTTATGACAAGGTTGAAGGTGCTAAGAATTGGAAAGAAATCGCTGACTATGGCGCAACAGTAAAAGAGAAGTATGAGGGCGAAGTACAAAAGATTAAGGATAGCATTAAAACAGAGGATTTGTTTACTATTATCTACACCTCAGGAACAACAGGAGTTTCAAAAGGTGTGATGCTTTCTCATAGCAATATTTCATCTAATGTTATGGCAGCCAAGGAACTGTTTGTGATAGATCATGATGATAAAGTTCTGAGCTTCCTGCCTCTTTGCCATGTTTTTGAGCGTGTTGCTAGTTATGCTTATCAATACAAAGGATATGGAATCTATTATGCTGAAGGACTAGGTACAATTGCAGCTGACTTAAAAGCACTTCAAGTGGGTGGCTTTGTTACTGTACCAAGAGTATTAGAAGTAATATATGACAAAATTGTAGCCAAAGGAAAGGCCCTGACAGGTATTAAAAAACAAATCTTCTTTTGGGCTTTAAAACTAGGACAACGATATGAGCATGACGGTGCCAACGGAGGATGGTATGAATGGCAACTGAATCTAGCAAACAAGCTTGTTTTCTCAAAATGGCGCGAAGGTCTTGGCGGAGAACTTAAATTTATCATTACAGGAGCTGCGGCCCTGCAACCAAGATTAGCCAGAGTTTTCACTGCTGCTCAAATTCCAATTCAGGAAGGATATGGACTTACAGAAACTTCTCCAGTAATTGCTGCCAATAAAAATAAGCCACCAGATAACTGGTTTGGTACCGTTGGTCCACTTGTTAGGGATGTGCAGGTTAAAATTGCTGAAGATGGCGAAATTCTTGCCAAAGGCCCTAATATTATGATGGGCTATCTTAAGAATGAGAAACTAACCAATGAGGTTATTGACAAAGATGGCTGGTTCCACACTGGTGATGTTGGTGAAATGATAAATGGGAAATTTTTGAAAATTACTGATCGAAAGAAAGAGATTTTCAAAAACTCTGGTGGTAAGTATATTGCCCCTCAAATGATTGAAAATAAGGGTAAAGAATCCTTCTTTATCGAGCAGTTGATGATAATCGGCGAAAATCAGAAGTTTACTTCAGCGATCATTGCTCCTAACTTCAGATTCCTACATGATTATTGTGCTAAAAAGAATATGCACTATCGTGATAACACTGAACTTATCACAAGGAAAGAAATAATCGCTCGCTACCAGAAAGAGATCAATGAGATAAACAAAACACTCTCAGATCACGAGAAGATCAAAAGATTCAGGTTGGTTGTTGACGAATGGTCTCCGGGAACTGGAGAAATGTCTCCTACTTTGAAACTGAAAAGACGAGTACTTAAAGAAAAATATACTGCTATTATCGACGAAGTATATAGTATGTCGCAAAATGACTAGTATTTTTAACTAGAATTATTCGATATCATTACCAGACGGTCTGCTGCTGAACACCCATAAGAGTGTGAAAGTAAGCAGACCGTTTACTAATAAATGCTCGAATGAAAAGACATATCCTCCCAGATATTTCTTAGCCAAATATTGTAAAACCCAGGTTAGAACCGGACTAAGAATTGCAATAAATGGAACAATCCGGTCAATAACTTTTCTCTTAGTTAATAGTCCGAAGGCAAATAGACCTAATATCGGACCATAAGTAAAACCTGCCAAAGTAAATAGAGTGTCGATCACACTCCTGTCATTAAGAGCTCTGAAAAGTAAAATCATAGCCATCAAAACCAGAGAAATGGCTCCATGTACCATATATCTGATACGCTTTGCTTCTTTTTCTGGAGCCTTCTCCTTTCCTAACATATCTACAGTAACAGATGTGGTAAGAGACGTTAGTGCTGAGTCTGCACTAGAAAAAGCCGCCGCAATCAGTCCGATTATAAAAACCAATGCCAAAATACCTGATAGGCCACCCTGGGTAGCAATCATTGGAAACAAATCATCCATTGAACGTGGAAGATCCATTCCTATATGTGCACTGTACATAATTAAGAGTGCTCCCAATGCCAGGAAAATAAGGTTTACCGGAACTAAAGCTAAACTAAACCAAAACATATTCTTCTGAGCATCTTTCAAATTTCTGCAACTCAAATTCTTTTGCATCATATCCTGATCCAAACCCGTCATGGCTATGGTAATAAAGGCTCCACCAACAAAATATTTGAAAAAATGTTTCTTATCTCCTGTAAAGTCATCAAAGAAAAAAATGCGTCCATGTCCGGATTCCTTTATTTCATGAATCACTCCTCCAAAGTCCAATCCTAATTCTTTTGAAATTAAGACAACTGCCAGAATAACCGCCAACAGCATGAAGAAAGTTTGTAATGTGTCAGTATATATGATAGTACCTATACCACCACGATATGTATACAAAAAAATCAATCCTATGGTTAATAGAATAGTGACGAAAAAAGGAACACCCCAGGAATCAAAAACAGTAAACTGTAAAACCGAAGCAACAATAAAGAGCCGAGCTGATGCACCCATTGTTCGCGAAAGGAGAAAAAACCCGGCACCCGTTTTGTACGACCAAAATCCAAATCTTTGTGAAAGGTAAGTATATATAGATGTTAACTGCAGTCTATAATATAAAGGAAGTAGAATCATTGCGATCACTACATATCCCAACAAATAACCCATAACCATCTGCATATAAGCAAATTGACTGCCAGCAACCCAGCCAGGAACCGAAATAAACGTAACTCCTGATAATGTTGCCCCTATCATGCCAAAAGCCACAACATACCACGGTGATTGACGTTTCCCTATAAAGAATGTTTCATTGTCAGCTTTTCCTGAAGTAAGCCAGGAGATCAACACAAGAACAGAAAAGTATATCAGAACGACAGTTAGAACCAAAAATGGTGACATATTGTGTAGGTTTTATGATGCTTGTAAGGATACAAAAACAAATAGACAGAAAAAAATTGCGTATCCTTGATACAGGTATTAGTTTTGTCATTCCATTTGAGTACTAAATGAATTATAATCAATATACCTCCCGACTGCTGGAAAAGGCAGTAAACGAGTTTGCTAAATTACCCGGAATTGGGAGGAAAACTGCTTTGCGATTGGTATTACATCTTCTGCGACAAAAATCTGAAGATGTGGATCTGTTTGCTGATAGTATCCGAACTTTAAGAGAAGAGATTTTTCATTGTAAAAAATGTCATAATATTTCAGATCATGAAATTTGCTCTATTTGTGCTAATCCCACCAGAGAGCAAGACACAATTTGCGTAGTGGAGAATATCCGCGACGTAATGGCTATTGAAGCAACTCAACAGTTTAACGGATTATATCATGTTCTTGGAGGTATAATTTCACCAATGGATGGCATCGGACCAACTGATTTGACTATGGACTCTCTGGTTAGCAGAGTTAAGGCTGAAGGAATAAAAGAAATTATTCTTGCTCTTAGCGCAACAATGGAAGGAGACACTACTAATCTGTTTATTTACCGTAAATTGGCAGACTATGATCTATCAATCAGTAATCTGGCAAGAGGTGTGGCTATTGGCGATGAGCTCGAATATACAGATGAAATCACTCTTGGAAGATCCATATTACATCGAACACCTTTTCAAACAATTTTCAAATAACACTTCGTAAACCAATACATGAAACCCGAAATATCTATAGTTATAGTCAATTACAACGTCAAATTCTTTCTTGAACAATGCCTGCATTCAGTAAGAAGAGCATTGCAAGGAGTTCAGGGAGAAGTTTTTGTAGTAGATAATAACTCGGTAGATGGATCAATAGCTATGGTCAGAGAAAAATTTCCTGAAGTAATAGCAATTGAAAACAAAAATAATCTTGGTTTCTCAAAGGCAAATAATCAGGCTATACGAATTGCTAAGTCTGAATTCATTCTACTACTAAATCCTGATACTGTTGTTGAAGAAGATACCTTTACTAAGATCCTGACATTCATGAAAGAACACCCTGAAGGGGGAGCTCTGGGAGTGAAGATGATTGACGGAAAAGGAAACTTCCTTCCTGAATCAAAAAGAGCATTACCCACACCATGGATATCATTTTACAAAATCTTCGGTCTATCTTGGCTTTTTCCTAAATCACGGAAATTTGGTCAGTATCATCTGGGATATCTTGATAAAG
>JAGLDP010000141.1 GCA_023145515.1 Bacteroidales bacterium | reverse complement strand
ACCCATGTTCTAAATTGCACTAAATCTAATAAATTGCAAGAGGCAAACAGATTTTTTGTTGAGGGAGATCCGAGAACAATTCTAATTATCGAATTTGCTGAAAATAGCACGAAAGAACTTGATTATAAGGTCAATAAAACTCTTAAAGATCTCAATGATTCAGGATATGGGTATGCTTTCCCTGTAGTTTATGGAGATAATATTGAAAAAGTATGGAACCTAAGAAAGGCTGGACTGGGATTACTCTCCAATATTCCTGGTGATGCTAAGTCGGTCACGGTGATTGAAGACACTGCAGTTCATGTTGAGCAATTACCTGCATACATAGCTGATATTGAGCAAGTTTTTGAGAAAAATAATATGACCTGTGTTTACCATGCTCACATTGGGACAGGAGAGCTACACATGCGTCCTGTTCTAAACCTGAAGTCAAAGAAAGATATTAAGAAATTCAGGATGATTGCTGAGGAAACTGTGGCAATCATTAAGAAATACCGAGGCAGTTTTAGCGGAGAGCATGGAGATGGGAGACTTAGAGGGACTTTCATCCCTGATCTTTTTGGTGAAATAGTTTACGGCTTACTAAAAGATGTCAAAAAGGCATTTGATCCCGAGGGTATTTTCAATCCTGGTAAAATTGTGAATTCTCCACCAATGGATGAATTCTTAAGGTACGAGCCTGATCAACAAACGCCAGATATAGATACATATTTTGATTTTTCTGCATCTGAAGGTTTTTTACGTGCCATTGAAAAATGTAATGGATCAGGAGATTGTAGAAAAAGCCATTTGATTGGAGGATCAATGTGTCCTTCTTATCAGGCTACACGGGATGAGAAAAATACCACACGTGCAAGAGCCAACATTCTTCGCGAGTTTATTACAAAGGGAAGTTCAGAAGGTAATCCATTTGACCATAAGGAAATATATGAAGTTTTGGATCTTTGCCTTTCATGTAAAGCATGTAAAACAGAATGCCCATCAAGTGTAGATATGACCAGGCTCAAGGCTGAATTCCTTAGCCACTGGTATGAAAATCACGGCGTTCCATTTAGAACTAAACTTATAGCTGAAATAAGCAGCATTAATAAGCTAGGTTCTATTATGCCTGGCTTTACTAATTTTATTTTAAAAAATAGAATTAGTTCAAATGCTTTAAAACGAATAGCTGGATTCGGAATTAAGAGAAGTTTTCCAACATTATCAGGTAAACCTTTACATAAGAGAGCACCAAAAAGACTTATGAAGATCAATCCTTCTGGTTCTGAAGCAAAATCCAGTGTCTGTCTTTTTATTGATGAGTTTACTGATTACAACGATGGACATATTGGATTAAAAGCTATTGAACTCCTTACTTCACTTGGATACAGGGTTATTCTACCTAGCCATAATTTTAGTGCACGCACCTATTTATCTAAGGGGCTTCTAAAAAAAGCCAAATCGATTATTAATGATAATATCAGGCTTCTCACTGATGTAGTATCCAAAGATATTCCATTAATTGGTATCGAACCTTCTGCAATACTTGGGTTCAGAGATGAATTTCCTGAGCTAGCTGATCCTCAATTAAAAGAGCAATCACTTAAACTTTCCAAATTCTCGTTTATGATAGATGAGTTTCTATGGAGCGAAGCCCAAGCAGGAAGGATTGCAAGTGATAGTTTTTCTAAAGATCATCGTAAGATAAAGTTGCACGGACACTGTCAACAAAAGGCTGTTGCTTCTACTGATTCTACTATTGGAATTCTTTCCCTGCCAGAGAATTATTCAGTAACTGAAATCCCATCAGGCTGCTGTGGTATGGCTGGTTCATTTGGTTATGAAAAGGAACACTATGATTTATCTATGCAAGTTGGAGAGCTTATTCTATTTCCGGCAATAAGGTCTAGCGATAAGGATACTATTATTTGTGCTCCCGGAACAAGTTGCCGTCATCAGATTAAAGATGGAACCGGAAGAGAAGCCTTTCACACTATCGAGATTTTGCATAGTGCTCTGAGAAACAATCACTAAAGCTCAATATTGAAAGAATCCTGGTCAAGATAAACAGGAAATTTCTTTCGAAAATTTAATAGTTCAGTCTTAGGTAATTCAGCGGTAAAGCTGACAGACTTCCCGCCTAAGTCTTTGATTATTTCACCTTTTGGATTAACAACCAGACTATCACCACAGTGATTAATCATATTATTGTCTTTGCCTGTTCGATTTAGTCCAGCTACATAAGCTTGATTCTCCAAGGCTCTAGCAACCAGCAGTGTGCGCCAAACATCTCTCCTTGACTCAGGCCAGTTGGCTACAAAAAGTATAAGATCATAATCATCTTGGTTTCGAATCCAAACAGGAAATCTCAGATCATAGCAAATCTGTGGCAAAATACGCCAGCCTCTCCATTCAAATATTGTTCTGGATAACCCAGGCTTATATACAGTCTCCTCATCACCCATTCTGAAAAGATGTCGCTTATCATATTGAGCAATAATTCCATCAGGCGACATTGCAATGAAGCGATTATAATAGTCAGATCCCTCTTGAATGATAAGACTACCAACGATAAGTGAATTCGTATTGCGGGATTGTTTAAGCATCCATTTAATGCTTGATCCATCCATGTTTTCTGCCAACTGCGCTGGATTCATTGAAAACCCAGTAGTAAACATCTCCGGTAAAACTATGATATCAGCCGGAGTGTTTAAAGCCAGAATCATGTGCTCAAACATTTCAAGATTAGCGATCTTATTCTCCCACTCAAGATCTGTTTGCAACAAACAAATATGTAGCTTATCAATAGACATTCCTATAATTGATTTTAATCGTGAGTATACGAATAATGATCAGGATATTTTGCCTTAATCGTAGCATAGAAATTCATAATTTCTGACATATCTTTTTCTATATCTTCTCCAGGATAAAAGACAGGACCAACTCCAACAACCTTCCTGCCATAGTCCACATATGTTAGTACAATGGGTACTCTCGCTTTTGTAGCAATATAATAAAACCCTCTTTTCCACTTTGTTACCTTGCCTCTGGTTCCTTCTGGCGCCAATACTAAATAGAAATTATCTTTTTGAGTGAACCTTTGATAAAGAATTTCAACCAAATTATTTTTCTGTCCTCTTTTAACAGGAATACCACCGATCCTTGTAAAAAATAAATTCATCGGAAATCTGAATAATTCTTCTTTCATCAGAAACTGAATATTCAGGTCGTAATACATTTTGTAAATAAAACCAAAAAAAAGATCCCAATTACTGGTGTGCGGTGCGCTAATAATAACACACTTTTTCAAATCAGGAACATCGCCTTCAAGTTTCCATCCACTAACAAAAAGAAGCCATCGAGCCAGTTGGTTTTGAGAATATCTTTTGAATTTATTCTTCATTACTCTAGTCTCCAACAGAGAATAATCCACGATTCCGACCTTCCATTCCTCTATAGAAATCCTTAATAATCTCAAGATCAGCCTGATAATCATCAGTGGGATATAAAGTGTCGCCGATCCCCATTTTTCGGGTTTTATAATCAACGTATGCAAATACTATTGGGATATTAGCTGCTCTAGCAATATGATGAAACCCTCTTTTCCATCGCTTAACAATTTTGCGAGTTCCCTCAGGAGTAATAACAAGAACAAGCTCATCTGATTTATTAAAACGTTCAACTAGCTGTCTGGCCAAATTCTTATTATTGCTACGATCAACAGGAATACCCCCTAACAGCTTAAGAATAATTCCCAGCGGGAACCAAAAGGATTCTTTTTTAATCAAAAAATGTGTTCTAATCCGTTTTGTTGAGCTAAACATTTTGCCCATTACGAAGTCAGTTTGACTTGTATGAGGAGCCATAATAAAAATATACTTTTTAAGATCTGGCCTCTCTCCTACTAGCTCCCAGCTTGATGAACGCAGATACATTTGACTGAATAATCTGAATAACATTGGCTAATGAAATAAATGAGAAGCTAAAATAATTCAAAAATGTCAGCAAGCCAAACCATCCTAAATAATTGTAAAATTCAGATACTCGCACGCAATTCTAAGAGTATCTGAATGATCGCCAGGAAGTATTAGATGATGATTACCCAGTGGTAAATTTTGAAGCTTGATTAAATCAGGGCTATTTATCTTCAGATGAAGCTGAGTACGGCAAGAAGTCAAACTCCAATCATGTTTTATTTTTGTGCCCATAGTGATAAAGCAACGATCAAAAGATTGGTTCCATCTAAATACAGTATAATCTTGTTGTGGCAAATCACCTGCAATTGAGAGTCCTTTTCCAGTTTCAAAATGGCTTGTTAATCTAAAATTGTCTGTCAGTCTGGGAGAAATGGTACAATGTGAGAATTCAGCATGATCTGAAAACACTCCAGACAAGTTTGCCATCCAAGGAATTATGCCAGTTAATTGTTGAATAAGAAGCATACCTGCAAGACTAACAAGATCACCCTCACAGGCAGCAGGAACACCAATATCATTTAGTCTGGCCAGGCTAAGACAAGCTGTAATTCCTTTCTCCTTAACCATAGGAAAGCATTCCACGGCTATTCCATCAAGTTTATTGTTTTCCACTATTTCCTGAAGCATGCTATGAACCCGGCTATGATCTTCAATCTTCTGATCTCCATGACCTTTATAGAATTCGAGAAAATCTCCAGATTGAATGACACTAAGGGGATCAGGGAGGTCAGACCATTGGAAAGATACTAGCCTGATACCAAATCTGATTCTCAGGTCATCAGCCTTCGGTTTGGAATAAACCAGCCATTCTGAGGGTTTGCCTATTATTCCAACACGTTTATGAGTAAAACCTCTAACTTTTGTCCATATACCCACCATCTCCTTCAATTGTGGAATTGAGGACTCATCTGACATATTACATAACCAGGAGCTTATACCTTTAGATTCTAGACAGGCTTTTACTTCACTAGCAGAAGCATAGGCATTATTCTCAGAGAATGCGAGTAGAAGAATATGTCTTCTTTCGGCTATAGCACTGATAGCTGATGGCTCTGAGCCACCGGTTACAAAATATATGGCTAGTGGATCCTTATTGACAAAATCTATATCTATACCTTTTAAGGTACTTATGATCTGCTTCTTAGCCCTTATCAAAAGTTTATCTTCAACTCCCGGGAATGCAACAACCTGCACCCTAAGTGATAGTTTTCGTTTACTAATAGCCCTTTGCTGCATCATCTCCTCTTTTGTCTGCACCAGCTTCAAGGCGACCATCTTGAAGAACAAGAATGGCATCAACACGACCAATAGCTCCTCTTTTTTTTATTACATGCCCCATACTTAGTAATTTAGACTGAGCAAGACTATCAAGTGCCTTTGATTCCACGCTTATTTGATCTGGCCAACATTGATGATGAAATCGCCCTGCATCGACAGCTTCTTGCATTCCCATTCCAAAATCTACAACATTAAGGATAGTTTGGAATACTGAGGTAATTATTGTTGATCCGCCAGGACTACCAACGACCATAAATAGATCTCCATTAAGGGTTAATATGGTTGGAGTCATTGAACTAAGCATTCGCTTTCCGGGTTCAATCGCATTAGCTTCGCCTCCAATAAGTCCATATATATTTGGAAATCCAGGTTTACTACTAAAATCATCCATTTCATTATTCAGAAAGAAGCCACCCTCTTTAACAATAATTCTGTTTCCATAGCCACCATTAAGGGTAGTAGTAGCAGCAACAGCGTTACCCCATTGATCTACCACAGAGTAATGTGTTGTTTCTTCGCTTTCGTTATCAGAGTATTGCATCGGATTCACATCTTCACTATTGGTAGCCTGTTTTTGGTCTATACTAATGATACTGCCAGATAAATAATCAGCGTCCAGCAATTGAGATACAGGAACATTAAAAAAATCACTATCTCCCAACCACTCAGCACGATCAGCATAAACTCTTCTTTCAGCCTCTGCCATTACGTGAACTGTTCTAGGAGAGTGAAAGCCATAGCGCTTAAGCGGGTATTCAGACACGATCGATAGAAGTTGAGCTAGGGCAATACCTCCTGAAGATGGTGGTGGCATAGAGAAATACTCATATTGCTTATATTCCCCTAATATAGGTTTTCTCCAAATAGCCTTGTAGTTTTCAAGATCCTTATGGTTTATCAAGCCCCCATATTCTTCCATTTGCTGAACTATTAAATCAGCTGTTTCTCCTTTGTAAAACCCATCCCTACCATAATCACGAATCCGTATTAGAGTTGTTGCAAGATCTGCTTGCAACAACGAATCTCCTTCCTTCCAAATAGTTTCTTTGAAAAATGGTGGTCTCCAACTATTTCGCTCCAATATACTTCTGCGAATGCTATTTAAACTTTGTGCCTGCTTTTTTGTCACAGGAAAACCATTTGAAGCCAAATCAATAGCAGGCTGAATGAGATCTGCCCAATCCAGCTTGCCGTATTTTTCTTGTCCTGCAACCATTCCGGCTACTGTACCAGGCACACCAGAAGCAAAGATAGTTCTTGTACTTTTTCCTTTAATCACATCACCAGCATCATCCAGGAACATATTTCTGCTAGCTGCAGCCGGAGCTTTTTCTCTATAATCAAGTGTTGAAATTGCCCCTCCTGACTCTCGAATAATCCAAAATCCACCCCCACCAATATTCCCCGCTGCCGGATAGCAAACCGCCAAAGCGAACTCTACAGCACAAGCTGCATCCATAGCATTACCTCCCTGGATAAGAATACGCTTTCCTATTTCAGAAGCAATCGGATGAGCACTAACCACCATTCCATTATCAGTAATTAAACCGCGATACGAGGGGTCAGAGTTATTTTGGCAGGAACTTATGCTTAATAGTAAGGCAAATAAGAGAAACAAAGGTGTTTTCATCAGTATGATATTTCTCTAAAGATAGCAATTATCTTACCTAGTCAATGACAAATTGCATCCAAAACTTATCCACCTACCCGGCTGGACAATCAGAGAAATATCAGCATAATTCTTATCTAGTAAGTTATTGACATCCATAAAGATAGAAGTCCCAAGCATCTTGTATTCAATTTTCATATCAATCAAGCAAAACGGATCATATTCATGCCGATAAGCAAGTCCGTTCTTATCCCAATCCTTATAGTCACCGGCCCGATCTTGATAGCTGGTCATAATGCTTATCACCAGATGCTTGCCAAGAGGTAAAAAGCTTGAGATAATAACTTTATGTTGCAAATAATCAAGAACATAACGTGAATCATAATCTCCAGATGATTTCGAAACATACCCATATCGGTAGCCAAATTTGACTTTCATATTTCTAAACATACTGGTAGTAATAGGTTTGATGCTCCCTTGTACTTCAAAGCCCATCTGAAACAGTTCATTTATATTGCGACTATGCCACTTTTCTTCACCTGGCGCCTTTGACCAATCGATGCTATTTTTACTAAAGCGTCCGTAAATATTAGCTGAGAGCATTGCTGATACTTTAGAAAATCGATAACCGAATTGTGAAGACCAGGCACTTTCAGGTTTTAGTAAGGGATTACCTTGATTAGTAGGACTCAAATAATACAATTCCGTAAATGAGGGAGCTCTTAATGATCTGTTTACAGATGAAAAGATGTGTGAATAATTCCCAATCCTATACTTAATGTCCACGCCAGGAAAAAGACTTATATCTTGTGAATCATTAAAATATACCTGACTAAGAATTCCAGCAACCATACTCAATCTATCTGATGTCCATGATTGTTCTCCATAACAACTAAGTGATTGTCTCATTGCTGAATAAGCAAATGTTTGCTCACGACTGCCAGGAATCTCTCTGCCATTATCATCAGGAAATCCCAAAACTGAACTCCATATTGCCTCACTCCGATAATCAAGTCCAATCGTAACACGACCGATTTTATTGTTCCACCATACATTATTCACCAATCCTATCACTCTTGATAAATGTTGGTTCGGACCAGTATACCATGCTGGTCCTCCTTCTCTAAATAAATGAAACTCATCCAGATGATACTTGATATACACATCTTGTTTCACACTAAAACGACCATTTTTAGTCCATCCAAATGATGAGAAGCAGCTTCCAAGTTCTTCATATTGATTTGGATATACTGGCGTATAAAAAGCCTGTGCTCCAAATTTCTTAGCTCCAATTCCAGCCTGTCCGTAAAAGATGAATTCATCTTTTTTCAATTGTCCTGAGTAATAACTCTTCCAAGATTTCAGATCTGTATTTTCTGCATAACCATCGGTCTGAGAGTATGATCCAGATATTAGATGATCCCAGTCATTTTTCTGAAAATTGCTTAGTACTTCACTGTTATATAGTGAGTTTTGACCAAGCTGCAGCTTAACTTTTAATAGATCCCGTGAGTTAGTCTTAGTAATAATATTTACCGCACCGGCAAATGCATTTGGTCCGAGCCAACGAGATGCACCACCATCAATAATTTCTATTCGTTGAACAGCGCTAAGAGGCACAGGAATATCACCGTTAAAATGGCCAGTTTGTGGATCGTTAAAAGGGATGCCATTGATAAGGATTAGCACTTGTTCGTAGGTACTTCCCTTAATAGAAATATCTGACTGCGCACCATGCGGTCCTCGTTGTCTGACGTCAATAGATAGTTCCTGATCAAGAAAATCCTGAATAGATAAATACGGAGATCTGGCAATTTCTTTTTGAGTAACAACCGTAATCAATCTTGCCAGATCTGACAGACTGGTACTAATTCGTTGTCCCTTTACTTCGACTTCCTCCAAAGTAACATCAGTATCGTCGACACTTTGGGTTCTTTGAAATTCTTTTTGTGCTTCAGCAGACTCTATTGCAGCAAGATAAGCTATTGCCAGGACTCCAATTCGAACAATTTTTCCAATCACTTGAAACAATGAATAGCTCTTCCTTTTCCACTTTGAAAAATGGATAATACCTGAGAAAGCATCAAGGCTATTACCTTTCATTTTCCGAATGAAGCTTTGAGGGTATTTTTTATCAGTGTTGCTATCGTCATCGGTCCAACGCCTCCTGGCACCGGAGTTATATATGAGCATTTTTCAGCTACTTCATCAAATGCGACATCCCCCTTTAGTCTGAATCCTGATTTTGTTTCTGTGCTAGTAACTCTTGTTGTACCAACATCAATAATAACAGCTCCCTCTTTAACCATATCTGCAGTAAGAAACCCGGGTCTGCCCAGAGCAGGTATTAATATATCTGCCTGTTTAGTAATTTCTTTAAGATTCTCAGTTCTGGAATGACAAATAGTTACTGTACAATTGCCAGGATATCCTTTTCTTGAAAGCATCAATGCCATTGGAGTGCCAACGATATTACTTCTACCAATAATCACACAATTCTTACCTGATGTTTCAATTTTATAACGAGAAATAAGCTCCATTATTCCAGTTGGAGTAGCAGGAGTAAATGATTCTATTCCCTGAACCATTCTACCAACATTAACTGGGTGAAAGCCATCAACATCTTTGGCAGGGTCGATAGCTTCAATAACCTTTTGCTCAGAAATATGTTTAGGTAAAGGCACTTGGACAATAAATCCATCTATATCGCGATTTTCATTTAGTGCATGCACCTCATCCAGAAGTTCATCTTCAGTAATACTATCTGGCTTTCGGATTAGCGATGATTTCATTCCCACTTCAATGCAAGCCTTCATTTTAAGATTTACATAAGTTTCACTTGCACCGTCATCACCCACCAGAATAGCAGCGAGGTGAGGTATTTTTCCTCCTTGCTTAAGTTTCTCATCAATTTGAATACGGATTTCTGAGCGAATATCCGCTGCTATTTTTTTTCCATCAATTAAGATCATTGCAAATAGTTTTATCGTCTCATTCCAGGCATATTATTCATCATCCTCCCAACATTTTTACCTTGCGTCATCATGCGCATCATCTTTCTGGTTTCATCAAACTGCTTAATCAAGCGATTCACTTCAGCTACAGAACTGCCACTACCAGCTGCTATTCTTTTTTTACGACTTCCATTTATTAATGCAGGACTTTCTCTTTCATCATAGGTCATTGAGAAGATTATTGCTTCAATTCCTTTAAAAGCATTATCATCAATATCAACATCTTTTATCATTTTACCAGCACCTGGAATCATACCGATAAGATCTTTCATATTACCCATCTTTTTCACCTGCTGAATTTGCTTCATAAAATCATCAAATCCGAATTGGTTT
>JAGLDP010000140.1 GCA_023145515.1 Bacteroidales bacterium | reverse complement strand
GTGTTGATTCCTGGTTATAAGGAAGATGCAGTGATTATTGAGGTGGCGATGAAGTCACTTGAGCAGGATTATCCTGCTGCATCTTTTGATGTGATTATTATTGCTGATTCATTTCGAGCCGACACTCTGACTGAACTGAAAAAACTAGCGATCAGGGTTGTTGAAGTTTCCTTTGAGAAAAGCACTAAATCTAAGGCTCTTAATGCGGCAATGGCAGAAATTGGAGATGATTATGACGTAGCTCTGGTGCTGGATGCTGACAATATCATGAAGGCGGATTTTATTACTAAGATTAATCAAGCATTTGATCATGGCTTTATCGCTGTGCAAGGTCATCGGGCTGCAAAGAACCTGAATTCTAATATGGCTATTCTTGATGCGGCTAGTGAAGAAATCAATAATAGTATTTTCAGGAAAGGTCATAGGGTTCTTGGATTTTCATCTGCGCTTATTGGCTCAGGAATGGCCTTTGAATATGCATTCTTTAAGCGATTAATGCAGGAAATTAAAGCTGTTGGTGGTTTTGATAAGGAACTTGAGTTACGCTTACTAAAAGACAAGAAGAAGATTGAATATGTGGAAGATGCTTGGGTGCTGGATGAGAAAGTTCAAAAGACTGAAGTCTTTGCCACCCAACGTAAGCGCTGGTTATCAGCGCAGTTTGTTTATTTTGGTAGGTTTGCTTTGCCCGGCATAAAAGAATTATTCATATCTGGGAACTTTGATTTTGCCGACAAGGTTTATCAGATGATTCAGCCTCCCAGGATCTTGTTAATCGGCATTCTTACTATTCTGACTTTTTTGATGTCTGTAATTCATCTGTTTGCACCTAACTGGGAGTCGACATTCATGATATTTGATTTCTACTCATGGCTAGTGATATGGTATTTGAGCTTTTTTGCTTTCCTTTTTTCTATTCCCCGGAAGTTCTATTCTGTTCAAACTGCCTATGCTCTGCTTAGTTTGCCAAAAGGATTTTTTGTAATGCTATTGTCGCTTTTTAAATTAAAGGGAGCAAATAAACGCTTCATTCATACTGCTCATGGTGTGGATGATAATAAGAAGAAGTAATAAACAGAACGTAAGGATATTATGAAAATTGGAATTGAAGGCCAGCGCTTGTTTAGAGTCAAGAAACATGGCATGGATATGGTAGCACTGGAGCTGATCAAGAATCTTCAGCTTATTGATCATGAAAATGAATATGTGATCTTTGTTAAACCCGATGAAGATAGATTATGCCTTGAAGAAACCAGCAATTTTAAGATTGTTGAACTTGGAGGTGGACCTTACCCAACATGGGAGCAAATTGCTTTGCCACGGGCTGCGGCTAAAGAGAAGTGCGATATTTTGCATTGTACCAGTAATACTGCACCTATCATTTCCTCGGTTCCTCTTGTATTGACTTTACATGATATTATTTACATGGAAAGCTCTAATATTAAGCTTGCTTTTGGTGGGGGGACTGCTTATCAACGTTTTGGGAATATTTACAGGAAGTATGTTGTACCCAGATTATTGAAGAAATCTAAAGCAACGATTACGGTAAGTGAGTTTGAAAAGGAAAGGATAGGCGAATTCTTTAAAATGGAAACCAGCCGACTTCATGCAGTATACAATGGAGTTGGCACTTATTTTGTTCCAATTGATAATCAGGATGAATTGAAGCGTGTTAAAGATAAGTATGATCTTCCTGATCGTTTCTTTTTCTTTCTTGGTAACACTGTGCCTAAAAAGAATACTCCGGGTACCTTAAAAGCTTTTTCTGATTTCCGTAAACAAACAGGTGAGGATATCCCTTTGGTTATGCTGGATTATGAAAAGGCTGATCTTCAGAAGATTGCTGATGACATTGGTGATCCTGATCTGGTTAAGCATATTCATCTTACAGGATATGTTGTTAATACAGATTTACCGGCAATCTACAATCTTTGTGAGATTTTCCTTTATCCATCATTCAGAGAGAGTTTTGGTATCCCTATTCTGGAGGCACAACAGTGTGGAGTACCTGTCATTACTGCTAATACTTCTTCTATGCCTGAAGTTTCTGGCGATGGTTCATATCTGGTGAATCCCTATAAGGTTGAGGAGATCACAAAAGCAATGATCGAAATTACAAGCAATAAGACTTTCAGAGAAGAACTGATTAAGAAAGGATTGGCGAATTCTGCTAAATTTTCATGGAGGGCA
This sequence comes from Bacteroidales bacterium, assembly GCA_023145515.1. Classification (GTDB taxonomy): domain Bacteria; phylum Bacteroidota; class Bacteroidia; order Bacteroidales; family UBA12481; genus JABHCC01. Next base: position 3,725 of record JAGLDP010000140.1, on the reverse strand, counting down.
ATGGCAGAGCGCGTATTGGAATTGTATCAATTAGTTTACCACGAAAAACACTAAGATGATTAAGGGCAGAGATATTATTGTAATGGGTATCCAGGCCTGGGATATCGAAATAGGTAGTAATTGTAAGAACCTTGCTGCTGAGATGTCGAAAAGCAACAGGGTGCTGTATATCAATCAACCTTTAGATAGAAAATCCCGACAGGCTGAAAAAGATACAGATAAGGTAAAAATTAGGATGGAGGTACTCAAGGGTACCAGACCTGGTTTGGAACAGATAAGTGAAAGCATGTGGATATTTAATCCCAAAACCATGCTGGAGTCTGCAAATTTCCTGCCTGATGGTCCACTTTTTGATTGGGTGAATAAGCTCAATAACAAGCGTTTATCAAAAGCAATTCAACCTGCAATTGATGAATTAGGTTTCAAGGATTTCATTCTCTTTAATGATAGTAGTATGTTTCTCGGACTATTTCAAAAAGAGTTATTAAAGCCTGCTGTATATGTTTATTATATGCGTGATTATCTTACAAAAAATCCATACTGGAGGAAGCATGGATTACGTATTGAACCTAAGTTGATTACAAAAGCTGATCTGGTAGTGAATAACTCTACCCTTTATACCGAGTACGGCAAACAGTTTACAGAGCATTCTTATATGGTAGGACAGGGGTGTGAGGTGGATGATTTTGATGATGAAATCAACGATATTATAATTCCTGCCGATCTGGATGAAATAGTTAAAAAGGGAAAACCCCTTATTGGATACGTAGGCTTCTTAAGCAGCCGGCGCTTGAGTATCAAATTACTTGAAGAACTCGCAGAACTGGAACCAGATCATTCATTTGTATTAGTCGGACCAGAGGATGAAAATTTCAAGGCATCAAAATTACACCAAATGAGTAATGTAATTTTCATGGGATCCAGAAAACCAGAAGAGCTTCCGGGATATATAAAGGGATTTGATATTTGTCTGAATCCACAACTCATTAATGACGCTACAATCGGTAATTATCCACGGAAGATTGATGAATACCTGGCTATGGGTAAACCAACAATAGCCAGTTCTACCAAGGCCATGGAGTATTTCAAAGACTTCACTTATCTTGGTGTTAATGCCAGGGATTACCATGACCTGATTACCAAAGCACTTGCTGAAGATTCTGAAGAGCTGAGAAAGGGTAGAAAGACATTTGGGAAAAGCCATTCGTGGGAAAATAACGTTCTGGCTATTTATGAGTATATCATCAAAGTAAAAGGGAAGTCATGGGAATAAAGGAACGCATTAAAGAGAATCAGAAGCTTAGAGATTTTGTGATGTGGACTATCTCCCCACGCAAGAGGCCGCGTCCACGCTTATGGATTAAGCTGATGGTAAATCCATTCGTTCATAAAAAAGGTCGTGGTTCAAAGATTCGCAGGCCATCAAGAATGGACTTATTTCCGTACAAGAATTTTCATCTTGGAGCTGATTCCACGGTTGAAAGCTACTGTGTTATAAATAATGGGGCAGGAGATGTGATTTTAGGCGACCGTGTGAGAGTTGGAATAGGTAGTGTGATTATTGGTCCGGTTACCATGGGAAATGGTTCAGGAATGGGACAGCATGTCTTTTTGAGTGGGTTTAATCATGGTTTTGCTGATGGAGAGAAGAATTCAAGCAAGCAAGAGTTGGATATGCGTCCGGTTGTCATTGAAGAAGAAGCACATATTGGTGCTAATTCAGTTGTTGTACCTGGCGTAACAATTGGAAAACGTAGTCAGATTGGTGCCGGAAGTGTAGTGACAAAAGATGTTCCGCCATTTTCAGTGGTAGTTGGAAATCCTGCCAGGGTTATCAAAAGATACAATCATGAAACGAAAAAATGGGAGAAGGTGTAGAGATTAATCAAAAAAATATTGAATTATGAAAGCTTTAGAGATTCTGTTATGGGTTTTGATTTTTATAGTCTTCTATGCTTATGTGGGCTATGGAATTGTATTATTCAGTCTGGTAAAGCTGAAAAGAATCCTTGGACTCTCAAAGCCATACGCTGAAAACCAGGATTATGAGCCGGAGGTTACCTTGTTTGTTACGGCTTTTAATGAAGAGGATTTTGTGGAGATGAAAGTCAGGAACAGTCGTGAACTTAATTATCCTCCTGAGAAATTGAAATTCGTTTGGGTAACGGATGGCTCAGATGATGATACTGAGAAAATGCTTCGCGAATATGGAGATATTAAGGTTTACCATAAGGATGAGCGGAATGGGAAGATAGCTGCGATGAACAGAGGCTTCAAATTTGTGGAGACTCCCATCGTTATGTTCTCAGATGCTAATACCTTGTTGGGAAAGGAATCTGTTCAGATAATTGTTGATTTATTCAGAAATCCTAAAGTTGGTTGTGTTAGCGGGGAAAAACGAATTTTCAAAAAGGAAGCTGATGCTGCAGCTGGTGCTGGAGAGGGTTTGTATTGGAAATATGAGTCTACTTTGAAGAAATGGGATTCTGAACTGTATTCAGTAGTAGGAGCTGCTGGCGAATTATTTGCTGTACGAACAGAATTATTTCACGAGGTTGAAAAAGATACTCTTCTCGATGATTTTATAATTTCACTTCGAATAGCAATGCAAGGGTACACTATTCAGTATAACCCTGAGGCTTATGCAATTGAGACTGCTTCTGCAAATGTAAAAGAGGAACTAAAGAGGAAGATAAGAATATCAGCAGGAGGCATACAATCGATAGTCAGACTTAGAGGATTATTGAATATATTCAAATATGGAGTTCTGTCGTTCCAATATATCAGCCATCGGGTTTTACGCTGGTCATTAGCTCCAATATCACTTTTGTTATTGATTCCGCTGAACCTGTGGATCGCGATTAATTCCGGAGGACCAATAGCTACTGATTTTTATTCGATATTATTCTGGTTGCAGATCTTGTTTTATGCAGCTGCTTTGCTCGGATGGTTTCTTGAAAATAGGAAGATTAAGGTGAAGTTGCTCTTTGTACCGTATTACTTCTTCATTATGAATCTGTCTGTCTTCCTTGGCTTCTCAAGGTATATTAAAGGTCAGCAATCTGTGAAGTGGGAGAGGGCGAAGAGGGGAGAGTAACTTGGTATTTATAATATTCTCCGAGAGCTTTTCTTTTGACCAGAGTAGAGTGTTGTCTAATAGTTTCTATTTTAATGACTTCGCCTGAGGTGTCAAGAATGATTTCAAGAATGCTTCCTGTTTTTCTGTTTACAGACCTTTGATTAGAGATTAAGTTACCCAGAGAAAAAATGGTAATAGCTTCTACATTATTGTCTGGATTTCTAACTACTTCTAATGGCTGAACCACATGCGGATGTGCCCCTATAACAGCTTGTACTCCCTGTTTATGTAGCCAATCTGCCAGCTCCTGTTGCGCTGTGCTCTGTGTTAGCTCATATTCTGGTCCCCAGTGTAAAAAGCAGATGATGAAGTTTGAGTTAAGGCTTTTAGCTTTTAGGATATCCTTTTGGATAGCAGCAGTATCAATAAAATTTATCATGTAATCAGGTAGAGAGAGATCCGGATTTATCCCATAGGTGTAGTTCAAGAGGGCAAAGCGCGTGTTTCGGATTTTGATAATCAGAGGGTTTAGCATATCCTTTTCTTCGGCACTCACAAAAGTACCGGTATGTAGGATTTGCTTTTCATTTAAAACCTGAATTGTTCTCTGGAGACCTGTTCGTCCCTTATCATAGCTATGGTTATT
>JAGLDP010000014.1 GCA_023145515.1 Bacteroidales bacterium | reverse complement strand
CGCTCCACAACACCGGGCATGGCTATGATAAGATTAATCATTTCATCTGTGTGACTCATCGCATATTCCCATCCCTGTAAACTGGCACGCCTGAATGCAGCCACGCGCTTGGGATTCTTTTTGATTTCTGCTTCAGTTGTAAACAGACAGTCACCATAAAAATCGATGCCGTAATCAACAGGTTGCATAATAAATGGCTCAACACCCCTCATTCGCATCTGGTTAGGCTCATCTGTAACGTAGCTCATAATGGCATCTGCCTTTCCATCGATAATGCTATCCATACTCCAAGAGGCAGGTATAACTTCAACTATATCGGGATCTATCCCCTCCTGTAATAGAATAGCTTTGAATTGTGCGTCCCCCATCCCTGACACAGCCATAACCGTACACCCTATCAAATCTGATGGAATCCGAATGTTTCTATCCTTTCTACTGAGAATGACATAGGGAGAATGTTGGAATATGACAGATAGAACAACAACTGGTTGACCTGAAAGGCGTTGGTTCAATAGTTCGCTACCCCACACCCCAAATTGTGCCTCTCCATCAAGAACAGTGTTTATAGGCTGGTGTTCAGGTGATGCAGGGTTAATTTTGACATTGAGACCTTCAGCTTTATAAAAACCCTGCTCCTGAGCTGCATAGTATCCGGCAAATTGGAAGGCATGCATCCATTTTAAATGAAGCGTAACGTGCTCTAACTTGGCTGAGTCAGTTTTTTGCGCCACAACTGGTGATGCAGTGAAAATCAGCAACAACACCATAATAATCGCAGCAAAGCACCTTACCATTGACCAACTATATTTCAGTGTTTTCATAGTTCCGACATGAAGGTACTTAACTGCCGACATATTCTATTACTTACATAAAACTATTTGATGAATGGTCATAAAAGCTGACATCAAAGGCAGAATAAATTGACTTTTTATGTATTTTACATCCATTAAAACCAAAACAACTAGTCATGTCAATCAGCCGAACCTTCGACCTGCTCGATAGATTCCAGCAACAATTCAACAAAGAGGATGTCTTCAATGCCAAAAGTAAGGGTAAATGGATCTCCTATAGCACTCAGGAGTATGTTTCTCTGTCGTACGAATTTGCTTACGGACTAATGTCTCTTGGGTACCAAAAAGGAGATAAACTGGCTACGATAACCAATAACCGACCAGAATGGAATTTCATGGATATTGGAATGGCGATGCTTGGAGTAGTTCACGTTCCGATGTTTACTTCACTGAGTCAGGAGGATTATACTTATACCCTCGACCATTCTGATGCCAAAGCCGTGGTGGTATCTGACAAGAGCCTGTTAAAAAAAATCAGTCCGGCATTGGAGAAACTGAATGCGCTGCAAGCACATTACACCATTGAACAAATTGAAGATGAGCCTAATTGGATGGATATTGTTGAACTGGGACGACAGAAAAAAGATGAATACAAGGATCAGCTTGAGAAAATAAAAAAGGATATTAGTCCTGAAGATTGTGCCACTTTGATTTACACTTCCGGAACTACCGGACTATCAAAAGGAGTGATGCTTTCACATAAGAATTTGGTGGAGAACTTCATTGCTGCCTCCAAGGTGTTTGCTATGGGACCTAACGACAGGTATCTGAGTATTCTTCCTCTTTGTCATGTTGGCGGAAGAATGGGTAACTACCAAAGCCAGTACAGTGGCAGCAGTATTTTTTATGCTGAGAATATGGGCACTATCGCAGCAAATATGAAAGAGATCCAGGCAGATGGTTTTGATACTGTACCCCGGATACTGGAAAAGATTTTCGACAGTGTGATTGCTAAAGGGAATAAACTGTCTGGGATGAAAAAAAAGATATTCTTCTGGGCCGTAAAACTAGGACTCCGATACAAGCTGGAAGAAGACAACAGTTGGCTGTATAACAGGAAGTTAAAAATAGCTGACAAACTAATCTTTAGCAAGTGGAGAGAAGCGCTGGGTGGTAAAATCAGGCTATCAGGCTGTGGGGGTGCCTCATTACAACCCAGGCTGGAGCGAGTATTTTGGGCAGCCGGAATCAAAATCATCAATATGTATGGCTTAACTGAAACTTCACCTATCATCACTATCAACCGTCAGGAAAAACCTGACCTTAAACTGGGTTCAGTCGGTAGCCTGATTGATGGGGTTGAATTAAAAATTGCCAATGATGGAGAAATTCTTTGTCGCGGACACAATGTAATGCTTGGGTATTATAAAGATACTGAACAAACTAAGTCAGCAATTGATGAAGAGGGATGGTTTCATACAGGTGATATTGGGCGCCTTGACGATGGGAAATATTTAATGGTTACAGATAGAAAAAAGGAAATCTTTAAGCTGTCAAACGGCAAGTTTATTGCCCCTCAGGTTTTAGAAGGTCGTCTTAAAGAATCAGCTCTAATTGATCAATCATGCGTTGTTGGTGAAGCAGAGAAATTTGCCAGCGCACTGATCTCTCCAAATATGCCCCTACTTGAGAAACAGATACAAATGCAAAATATTACATTTGAAAACAGGGAGGATATGGTTAAATCAAAGCCAGCTAACGATATTATAAAAGAAGAAATTCGTAAGATTAATAAGAGTCTTGGACAAATTGAACAGGTAGTACGATTTATTCTTGTTCACGACGAATGGTCGCCAGAATCAGGAGAACTATCCCCAACATTGAAACTCAGGAGAAAGTTTATCCATACAAAGTACCAGAATCAGATCCAGCAGGTGTATCAGAAGTAATTATTAGAATATGCTAGTCAATCTTGTTGATAATAAGAAGGCAGCGAGAGCCTTTACCCAAGTACCTAAAATACTGTACAAATACGATCCTGTTTGGGTGTGCTCTCTTGACCAGAATATCGATGCCATTTTTGATACTGAGCAGAATGTTTACTTCAAACATGGTAAAGCAACCCGATGGATTCTTCAGAACGACGAAGGAGATCTGATTGGCAGAATTGCTGCCTTTATTGACCACAAAACAGCCAAGGCTCAAGATCAACCTACCGGGGGAATTGGGTTCTTTGAGTGTATTAATGATCAGAAAGCCGCTGACCTGCTATTTAATACAGCCAAATCCTGGCTAATTGACAACGGCATGGAAGCCATGGACGGGCCAATTAATTTTGGTGAAACAGATAGTTACTGGGGACTCTTGATTGAGGGATTCACTCATCCATCTTATGAAATTGCATACAATCCACCCTACTATCAATCACTGTTTGAATCATATGGTTTCCAGACCTATTTCAAGCAGGAAGGCTTTCATCTGGATATCAAAAAAGAATTTCCTGAGAGATTTATGAAGATTGCCAAATGGGTAGCCAAAAAACCTGAGTACACTTTCAGACACTTTTCATGGAAAGATCAGGACAAGTTTGTGGCAGATTTCGCCGAAGTATTCAATACTGCCTGGGCCTCATTCAAGGAAAACTTTGAACCCATGCAAGCAGAGTACATTCAAAATGCACTCAAAAAGGCAAAGGCAATTATCGATGAAGAATTTATATGGATTGCATATCGTAACAATCAGCCAATTGCAATCTATCTGATGTATCCGGATGTAAATCAAGTTTTGAAAAAACTGAACGGGAAGCTACATCTCTGGAACAAAATCAAATTTCTATGGTACAAGAAAACCAAAACCATTACCCGGGCAAGAGGAGTATTGATGGGAGTAATTCCAAAATATCAGGGATTGGGCATAGAATCAGCATTCATTTGGAACCTGATACAAGTATTCAAAAAGAAGAAACATTATAAGGAAATAGAATTCTCGTGGGTAGGAGATTTTAATCCGAAAATGAGAAAGATATTTATCTCAGTAGGCAGCATACCAGTAAAACACTATATTACCTACCGGTATTTGTTTGACAGAACTGTGGAATTTAAGAGATATCCGATACTCGGTGATTCAGTGATTCGGTGATTCGGGAGTCTGAGCTCTGAAAACTGAAAACTAAAAACTTCTCCCCGAATGACGAAAAACGAAAAACGAAAACCAATGTACGATATTATTGTAATCGGCGCCGGGCTCGGTGGACTGACTGCCGGAGCTAAACTGGCAAAATCTGGCAAGAAAGTATTGTTAATTGAACAACATGACCGTGCTGGCGGATGTGCTACCACTTTTAAGAAAAAAGGTTTTACACTTGAGGTGGGTTTGCATGAGATGGATGGCTTGCACCCAAGAGATATGAAGATGAAGATTTTCAGAGATCTTGGGATTCTTGATACGGTAGAATTCGTTAAAGTTCCTGCATTCTATCGCTTCAGGAATGAACGTAAAGACATAGTTGTAAGCCATGATCCGAATGAAATGGCTGAAAAATTAACCATCCTCTTTCCAGATGAAAAACAGGGTATTAAAACATACTTTTATCAGGTGATGAACATCCGCCAGATAATGAAACAAAAGGAGTTGAATCCGGATATGACCGTGGGGAAATTTCTGGATTCTATCATCTCAGACGAAGATCTCAAGCTTATTCTTCTTGGTAATCTGGGTTATTTCCATGACGACCCTTATGGACTTTCATGGGGATATTACTGCATGGCGCAAAACAGTTATTATACCGGAGGTGGCAATTTCATAAAAGGAGGATCTCAGATGCTTTCAAATGCCCTGGCTGATGTCATTACGGATAATGGAGGAGAAGTTCTTCTAAATCATAAGGTTACCGGCATTCTGGTTGAATCTGGTTTAGCAGTAGGAGTAAAATACGAAAAGAAAAAAGGAGGAGAGCCGCTTCAGGCAAAAGCTAAGGATATTATTGCCAATGCCTCAATTCCACAGGTAGCCAACAACCTACTACCAAAAAAATATCAGAGTTTCAGATCACAATTCTCAAAGCTGTCACCAGGAGCTTCGCTTCTAACAGTTTACTTTGGATTTAGTCGTAGTCCTAAAAGCTTGGGACACACCGACTACTCCACTTTCGTATATGATCCTTCAGTGAAAAATCAAGCTGATATTTTCTCTAACAATACTGGATCATTCAAAACTCGTAGTTACTCATTTGTTGATTATTCACAAATTGACTCAGGACTAGCAGCAGAAGGGAAAGCAGTTGGAGCTATCGTTTGTATGGATTACACCGATGACTGGGATAATCTTGACAAGCAAGCTTACAAGACTCGAAAAAAAGAAGTGGAGAGGATTTTCATCGATAGACTCAATAAACTTATACCCGGAATAGAGGATCTCATTGAGTATTGTGAGGTAGGTACAGCAAAAACAGTACAGGGATTTACTATGAACCCAAAAGGATCAGTATATGGTTTTGCACAAACAACAGACAGGGCAAAAACCAATATTGAATCACCCCTTGAAAACCTGCATTTCGCCTCAGCATGGACACAAACCGGAGGGGGGTTCTCAGGAGCAATTTTCAGCGGATATCTATGTGCCATAGGAGTGATAAGAAAAAATAGATAAATTAAAACGAATGACGAAAGACAGAAGACGTAAGACGTATAGAATTCTTCAATTAATTGTGCTTCTGGCACTCCTCTTCTCCCCCCTGCTGTCTCAAAATAATACTGAGCTAAAAGTCATGACTTATAACATCCTGACCGGTTTCGACTGGCAGAAGGATAGTACTCGTGGCACGGAATTATTTGCCTGGATAAATGAACAGAATCCTGATGTACTTGCGCTTGAGGAGATGAATGGTTTTACTCCTGAGAGACTTGAAAAATTTGCTAAGAAATGGGGACATGATTATTCTGTTCTACTAAAGAATGATGGATACCCTGTGGCTCTTACATCCAATAAACCTATCATACTAAAAGAAAGGTTACTTGAGGGTATGTGGCATGGTATGCTTCATTGTGAGACTCATGGTATTGACTTCTTTGTGGTACATTTGAGTCCGGCCGATTGGAAATACAGAAAAAAAGAGGCCCTAGTTATTGGAGAAAGGATTGAGGATATTGCCATGGAAAGCGATAGGTATATCGTTCTTGGTGACTTTAATGCTCATTCTCCTTTTGATGCAGCCTTCAACCGAAAGTTCCCATATCAACAAGAACGCTACATCAGAGGAGACAATTCGGGTGGTAAGTATAAAAACTTACGAGATGGAGAGTACGACTATAGTGTATTATCAGTATTCCTGTCACATTCGCTGGTTGATGTTTGCGATCGCTTTGTTCCAATGGACAATCGTAGCACATCACCCACCCCCTTGAATGTACCCAGATGGTTAACGGCAGATGAGATGGAGGTAACAAAGCACAGGATTGATTTCATTCTTGTTAGTCCGGAATTATCAAAAACTTGTACAGGTGCCAAAATTTTCAATGGTCCTGAAACGTATTATCTCTCAGACCATTATCCTGTCATGGCTGTTTTTGAAAAATTATGAGATACTCTACAGCTTGTCCGAGAAACTGCTACAGTACTTGTAGTCTGAAAGTTAGGATCGCTGAAGGTAAAATCATCGGAATTGATCCGCATACAGATAACCTTGCAACATCAGAAGGCCCTTGCATAAAGGGATTGGCGTACGTAGAGCGGGCAAATTCTCCTGATCGCTTGTTATATCCATTAAAGCGTGATATTAAGGGGGGATTTACCCGGATTTCATGGGATGAAGCCCTGGATATGATCAAGGATAAGCTCCAATTTTATCATAAAGAGTTCGGGCCACATTCAATACTATTTTATGCTTCCAGCGGAATGTCAGGTCTGCTGAATGGTGTAAGTACTGCGTTTTGGAAACTTTTTGGAGGAACTACCACTACTTATGGAAATCTATGCTGGCCTGCCGGACTCGAAGCTACACGTCTTACTCTTGGAGAGAATAAGCATAATGCCCCATGGGATTTGGAAAATGCAAAATTGATTCTCCTTTGGGGGAAAAATCCGGCCGAATCCAATATCCAGGAGGTGATACATATAGAAAAATCACTTAACGCTGGAGGTAAGCTCGTTGTTATTGACCCCAGGAGAACCCCATCAGCTGAGAGAGCTGAGATACTGGTTCAGATTAAGCCAGGAAGCGATGCAGCTCTTGCTCTTGGAATTGCAAGAGAACTGATTAAAAATGATTGGATCGATAAAGAATTTATTGATAAGCATGTACATGGTTTCGAGGAATTTGCAAAAAGTGTAGAAGAATACAGCTTAGATAAAGTGTCAGAATTATGTCGCATTCCGCAAGAAGGCATTAAGAAACTGGCTCACAGTATTGGAACGATTAAACCTCTGACGATTATTCCGGGATACGGAATGCAGCGTTATGCTAATGGCGGACAAACGATCAGGTGTCTGCTGGCCTTATCAGTAATTACAGGGAATATCGGAAAACCTGGTGCCTGTTGGCATTATGCGAACCTTCAGAGCTATATTTTTGATGAGGTTAAAGAACCTGAATCCTATTATCCGGGAGTTGAAGATGCTTGTTTTCGACGAAAAGTTTCGATGGCGAAGCTGGGAAACGATATACTCGAACTCAAGGATCCTGAAATAAAAATGATATGGGTGGAGAGAGGAAATCCGCTGACTCAAAACCCTGAATCAAAAACAAACCTCAAGGCATTCAGAAAAGCAGAGTTCCGGGTTGTAGTGGAGCAGTTTATGACTGACACGGCTATTGAAGCTGATCTGATTTTGCCGGCAAAAAATATGTTTGAGCAAAGCGATATAATCGGATCTTACTGGAATCCATATATCCAGCTAAAACAGAAAGTACTTGAACCTGCCGGTGAAGTGAAACCAGAAACTGAAATCTATTACTTGTTGGCCCATCGTCTGGGGTTTGATCCTACTGATATCAAAAAAAGCATCCCTGAACCTACTGATGAGGCTATTGACAATTACCTGCAGCGATTTCTGGAGCAATTTCCTGAGCTCAGTTTAGACGAACTAAGAATAGGTCCGCAAATTGCCAAATGCCATGAAGAGATCGCTTTTGCCGATGGCATATTCCCCACTCCATCAGGAAAAATTGAATTATTGAGCAATGAGGCCTCAACACGCTGGGGAGTACAAGCATTACCTGGATTTGAGCCACTTACAGATCATCCAAAAAATTATCCACTTCAATTATTATCTCCCAACTCAAAAAACAGAATTCACTCTCAATTTGGTAATTTACAAACAATCAGGCAGTTTGAACCAGAAGCTTTACTATCCATCCATCCCGAAGATGCTAAAGAAAGAGGTATCTCAAACAATGAATCAGTTGAGGCCTACAATGACCAGGGGAAATCGATAATCAAAGTACAATATGATTTGGGGATAAGAAAAGGATGCGTTGTATTAACAAACGGACATTGGCACAGTAATGGTGCGAGTGCAAATACATTCACGAAAGGGCGGGAAACCGATATGGGACATGGAACAGCTTTTCATGATACCTGGTTGGAAATCAAAAGACACTCTAATGGATAAAAACACATTTATATTCGATATTAATAAATGTGTTGGCTGCATGGCATGTGTGGTGGGATGCTCAATAGAAAATGGCACTCTGCCGAAAATGAACTGGCGTGAGGTGAATACTTTCAACCAGATCAAGCACCCCGACTTACCAGTATTTCATTTTTCTCTGGCCTGTAATCATTGCGAAGAGGCACCCTGCATGCATAATTGCCCGGCTTTGGCATACACCCGTGATGAAAAAACAGGAGCTATCATCCACCATGCAGAGGCCTGTATTGGCTGCAAATTATGTACATGGGCCTGCCCTTATGATGCCCCTAAGTTTAATGAAGCTACCGGAGTAATCGAGAAGTGCACTTTTTGTATTGACAGGATTGATATCGGACAAAAACCAGCATGTGCAGATGCTTGTCCGATCGGAGCTCTTGATTTTGGACTTGAGAATATCCCGGATTCAGACATTATTGTCCCTGGTTTTGTAAACCGGAGTATACGTCCATCCATCCGTATTGTCCCTTTACGCGAAAATTCTACCAGCCCGGAGATTTGGAACCTGGATGCAACAGATACCACCGTTGAAGAAGCAATAAATATGAGTCCGAAACCAGTCTCTAAAGTGCAACTAAGCAAGGAGTGGGTACTGGTAGTCTTTACCCTTGCCACAGCCTGTCTGGTGGGCTGGCTGGGTGCTAATGTCATTGATGGGATTCCGATTAAGCTACAATGGTTCCTGCCAATTGGACTCATCACAATGCTCTTGAGTTCAGTTCATTTGGGCAAGAAACTTCGTGCATGGCGTTCAATATTGAATATCAGAAGGTCATGGCTAAGCCGGGAAATAGTATCTTTTGTCGGATTTCTGGGATTGGGAAGTTTGTACCTGGCTCTGGATATTGCTGTACTGGGTTACATTGCACTTGTTTCTGGCATTTTGACTCTTATCTCCATGGATATGTTGTATCGCCTTCTTGAACGAAAAGAGAAAAGAATACATTCAGCATTAACCATCCTGACAGGAATCATGGTGTTTATCTATTTGACTCAGTACGTAGTTCTGTTTGGATTCATCCTCTCCTTGAAACTAGCTTTGTATATCTCTCGAAAGGAAATCTATATTAAACAAAAACAATTCAGACACCTGATTATCAGCATTGTAAGAATAAGCCCCCTCATTATTGCATTAATCATGTGGTTTTCGAATCATGAAACTACAAGATGGTTCATCTTAATAATACTGTTATTTGGAGAATTGATTGATCGTAGCGAATTTTACCACGAAGCCGAAGTAGTTACTCCTAAAAAGGGCTTAAGCGAATTAATGGAAAAATACACACAATGAAAAAGAGATCTGTAAACTCATCGCAAACACCTCTATACCGAGAAGCTGGATTTAATCTTCGTGATTCACAAACAACCAGAGAAGCCTTTGCTGAAGAAGCCAATCATCCTCATGAGCCACAGAACTATATCTATTCTCGATATCGCAATCCGACTGTTGTTGCTGTGGAAAAACAAATCATGGCTTTGGAAGAATCAGAATGGGCCTTATTAGTAGAAACCGGAATGGCTGCCATAGATATAGCCGTGTCGCTATTCCAAAAAGGAAAAGCTACTAAACCCTGGCTCTTTTTTAGCGAGATATACGGAGGCACTAATTCATTTATTGACAGTATACTAATAAAACGCAGAGGCTTAGACATTCATCAGTTCCATGCCAAGAATGGGATATACAACTTAAAAGAATTGGAGGACCTACTCAAAACTCTTCAGCCTGAATTTTTATATTTTGAGGCAGTATCCAATCCTATGCTTATTGTAGCTAATGTGTCAAAGATTATGGCACTAGCAAAAAAATATAATACTAAGATTATCATCGACAATACATTCGGAACGCCCTATTTATGGCAGCCTCTGAAAGACGGTGCAACTCTGGTGATTCACAGCGTTACTAAGTACCTGAGTGGACACGGAGACATTACTGCCGGGGTTATTTGCGGTAACAACCCTGAACTTCTTAAAGAAGCTATTGAGTACCGAAAATGGGCCGGACATTTTCTTAGTCCGGATGATGCCCATCGACTGGGAGACCAATTAAAGACCTTCACTATCCGATTTCAGAAGCATTGCAGTAATGCTATGGAAATTGCCCGATACTTAAGCGCGCATCCAATGATTGAGACTGTTCTTTATCCGGGTTTAAAGAGCCACTCCACTTATCAGGAAGCAAGAGCTCTTTTTGGAGACAAAGGGTTTGGAGGCATGATCACTTTCGACATCAAAGGAAGTAATGATGAGGAAAAACGAAAGCACACCAATGCTTTCATTGAAGCCGTGAAAGAACATATACCTTTGGTTCCAACTCTGGGTGAAGTAGATACAATTCTACTCCCTATAGAGCCCGTTTGGGGTACTAAATACCCGATGCCAGGCATGATTCGTCTATCGGTTGGCATTGAGGATAGTAGGAAATTGATAGAAATTATTGGTAAAGCACTGGGTTAGAAGGTTGTTTGCCCAAAGTTTGGCTTATTTCAATTTTCTAAAAACCCAATACTTTTGAAGGTGATAGTTAAACACAAGAGACACAACAATATCAGTAAGAATACGACTTATCTTGTAATCCAGACCAAGATATGTTGTTATTCCGTAGGTGCCAACTGCCTTTAAAACAATACTATTTATCACCACAGCAATAAATTTCAATAACTGCTTGAATAAAGAATCCTTATACGGAATCTCCTTTTTATGAAAAGTCCAGCTTTTATTCAAACTGAAGTTAACAACAGCACCAATAAACCCACCAATAGCAATTGAAATAATATAGTGAAAATGAAAGAACTCAGTGAAAAATATCATAACCATATAATCAACTAATCCCCCGGTAAAAGCAGAAACCTGGGCCTTAGATAAAGTGATTATCTTATTAATCAATTTCACTTATTCAATTATGTTCCCTTTTGTCTCTTTCATCAGACATCATTAACAACTTCCTGAAATCCAATACATTTACTACAAATAGAACCAAAGCACCAGATATTCCGATATATATGATTGATCCTTGCAAGAATACTTCCAAAATCAGAATTAACGCTATTGCAATACGTACTTCTGTTGGTCCGAAAAGTCCGGAGTCAATAGAATACTTACCAGCAATTTTGTAGCGTAATACGGCTATAATAATAGACCATCCATACAAAACAATAAATGCATATCCGATCAGGACCCATGCCTGATCAATATAAACGATAAAGCCAGCACCCATTAGTATTATTCCTAACCAATCAGCAGAAAGATCAAGAGAAAAACCGTACCATTTGCGAGGAGTTTTCCTGAAATATGCAAGTCGACCATCAAGAGAATCACCAAACCAATTTATCACAAATCCCAAGGTACTTAACAACAGAAAATATGTATCTATATAAGCTGCCAAAAGAAAACTCACAAAAACAAGAAGATTTCCAAAAAGGCCAATAGCTGTTAGCATATCAGAGCTAATCCATTTAGGAATGAGCTGTACCAAATAAGCAATTGATTGCTGTTCAATTCCAGCAAACAAATTGGTTCGCTTCCGTTCACTACTAATTGCTTTTACAGCTTCTCTATTTCGTATTTTTCTATCTTTCATCGATTCTTTCAAGACTTTCAAAATTACAAAAATAAAACAAATGTACTTACTTAAGCCACCTAAAAATTATATTTCAACTTCATATAAATCATTGAGTTATCCTTATACTGACCAAATCTGCCCTTCTCATCTCCAACAAAAATATTTGATCCTAGCAGGATTGAAAAGCTATCGTCAAAATCGTAAGTAATTTTTGGTCTGATCAATGCATCTTCATTAGATAATCCTATGTATGCAAACACATCGAGATGTAGTGTTTCACGAAACATATCATAGCGAGCTAAGAATGTCATCGTATTTTGGATTTCATCATTAATCATTTTTTCATCATAATCAAGAATAGTTTCCTGAATAAACTGGGTACTGAACTTCACATCTTTTATGCTGAAATCCAACCCAACCAGGTAATGCAGATAGTCTTTTTCAATCAAAGCATCAACTGCGATAGGGTCTTGTGTTTGAAAATGCTTACCGTTATAGTAGGCAGCTTCTCCTCGTAAAACAACGCCAAAAATCTCAGTACTGAATGAACCTCCACCCAAGTATAATCTATGGTGTTGAGGTGTAATGTTTAATCCTGTCAGCATAGGAGATCCTGATGACATATCAAACTGTTTGTCGACATGCATTGTTGGATTATCATCCCATGTATATCCACCCATCAGTTCGAAATCAATCTTTGAAGTAAGAGCTGAGTATTTAACAAATACCTCACTATTTTCAAGACTAGGATTTATGGCTGACTTCGACCAATCAAAAGAAGGCGGGGCCATGAAGTCGCGATGAAAACTCCAAATAGA
The DNA here is from genome assembly GCA_023145515.1 of Bacteroidales bacterium. GTDB lineage: Bacteria > Bacteroidota > Bacteroidia > Bacteroidales > UBA12481 > JABHCC01. The sequence continues at coordinate 2,386 of JAGLDP010000014.1, read as the reverse complement.
ATTTGCAGCAGGCATCACTGTTGGTGTAAATTTAGGCAACCATATTACTTCGAACGTACTGTTGCCAATATAGTAATCAAATTTAGCAGCCAGAACTCCGGTTCTGATCTCATCAAAATCAGGCAACAGGAACTCAGTAAGGTTGAGAGGAGAAACCACATCGGTAATAAAAACACCATCAGCTTTTCCCCAAATAACTTGTTGTTGTCCTATTCGTAAATCGAAATTTTTGAAATATAAATCCAGGTATAGTTCTCTTAATCGTAAATCCAGACTATCTGCATTATAGCTATACAGCATAGGATTAGCTTTAAATGCAACTTTATTCCCTGATTTGCTAATATCCAGATTCAGCGTATTTTGCAGAATCGAAAAATCTCCGGTATCATACATAACTCCAGTGTAACTACGTGCAAATCCTGAAAAGTCAGCATTCTGTGCTATTGTAATCTGACTCGCTGCCAGCAACAATAATAGTATAAGTCCTTTTATTTTCATTTTAAACTATTTATTAATTATCAAACTTCCACAGTCTCACATAACATTACAGACCTCTCGTCATCATCCTCTCAGAGAATTTTGATGCTGAAATACCAGAATTAATCTGAACGTTTTTTAGTGTAATGCTAGTCTTGTGATTCTTTTGAACGTTTTTCATCTCAGAATTTGTGATTACCCAAATACCTGATATCTCCTTTACTTCTTTTATTGTCAATATCTTCAACAGGTCTTCATCTTCATCGAAGAACTCTTTCTTCACACCAATAAAGTTTGATTTATTTACCCATACCATTGTTTTTGAGTACATATAATCTTCGTCATTTGATACACTTTCAACTACATAGCACTCCTTTCCATCTATTGTTTCTTCGCGTAATAATTTATGTGTGTCATCTTCAAGTTTACGATCACCTAAATCATCATAAGTAAAATCAGAGCCCATAAAGTAATCGCTTTTACTATCACTAGAGATTCTTTTAGTCTTTTTTAAGGCAGGAAGATAAATCCACTGATCATCACTTTTATCTGAATCATACGTCCAGCTCATGAAAGAAGTATTTTTCACATCGGCTGGTGAAAGGAAGAACATAATTCGTTTTTCAACGTCGCCCATATCCTTAGTAAATTGCTTAATCTTTCGAATTCTTTGATCGCCATTTCTATTTGTAAGAGTCATAGCCAGATCAGAAGTCTGATCCTCACCAACAGAACGATTATAAACTTTTTCAATAATTTGCTTTCCAGTAAAATCCTGGGCTGAAACTTCAGTACCAAATCCAAACGCAAAACTCATAGCGAGTAGAATTGGTGTAATTTTTAATTTTCTCATAATTATTTTATTTTTTTATTTACTCTTAATATATATTTTTGAAATCTTCAACAAGACAAGCATTATTGTTACAGTTCCAATTAGGCTTGTAAACATATTCAGTGACACTAAAGCACCCAGCTCTCTGTTCGGTGGGAAAACAGAAAATACAAGAACCAGAAAGCCAGCGATAACCACAACAGCATTGTAGCTGATTGCCCGACCTGAATGCGCCATTGTTTTTTGTGCCACCTCCAAGTAATTATCTGATTTTGTGGCATTGAGGCGATACTGCTCAATAAAATGCACAGCATAATCAATACCTATACCGATCGCAATACTTGAAAGAAGTGCGGTTGTAGTATTCAACGGAATATTCAAGAATCCCATGATCCCAAAGCTTATTAAAGATGTAATGATAATCGGAACAGATCCAATTAATCCAATCTTCCAATTCTTAAACATAAGAGATAGGAGGACTATAACAATCAAGAGTGACAGAACGATACTTTTGATTTGCCCCTCCAATATCAGATCACTGAATATCAATCCCTTGTATCCACTACCAGCATAATTAATTGTAATTCCATGCTTTGCATAATCATCTTCGTATGAATCAATTATAGCAATTGCAGAATTGATTGCTTTGGAATTATCACTTTTCAATTGAAAAGTAACATTCAGCTTAGTATAATTATAATCGACTACTCTGTTAAGGTTCTCTGGGTCGCCAGACATCTCATAAAGAAGGAGGTACTGAGCAATCATTTCCTTTGTATCCGGAATAGCATTGAATTCTTCATTATCAGCATTCATCACTTTATTCATTCTTTTCAAATAATCAGTAAGCGAGAATGAATTCCCAACAAGCTCAAGCTCATTAACCAAATGACTTTGCATCTGGTCAGTCAGTTTTAATACATCCGGATTTTTAAAGATATTCTCTTTGCCATCTGAATCTAATATCAGACTTAATGATGTTGTTCCTGCAAAATGATCATTTACAAACTTGTCGGTGAGAGCGATATCACTATCCTCTTCAAATTTATCCAGGAAGCTGGAATTGATCCATATTTT
>JAGLDP010000139.1 GCA_023145515.1 Bacteroidales bacterium | reverse complement strand
CCATGCTCACCCAGATAAAATCCCTGATCTGACGTATAGAAAACAGCAGTATTTTCAGCAAGGCCACTCTCGTCGAGATAATCCAACAGCCTACCAACATTATCGTCCACACTTTGAATACAAGCTAGGTAATCACGCATATATCTTTGGTATTTCCAGATTGCCAGCTCTTCCCCTTCAAGGTTTTGGCTAAAGAAATCTTCAGCTATTTTATCATAATGTTCATTCCACACCTCAAGTTGAGATGGAGTCAAACGTTTCAACTGACCCTTTATCCAAGGATCACCACGTTGAACAATTGTTGTATCAGGATTAATAGTTTTCAGGTCATAACCCAGCATCATATCAACGATAACAGACATCTTTTGTTCCTTTGCTGCCCTACCCCTATTCGAATAATCATCAAAATAATTCTCAGGCACCGGAAATGTTTTCTCTTCAAAATTGAAATATTTTGGTTCCGGCATCCAGTTACGGTGCGGAGCTTTATGCTGAACCATCAGGCAAAAGGGCTTCTCAGGATCCCTTGTGTCCAGCCAATTTAAAGCCTCATCTGTTATCACGGTTGTTGTGTAACCAATATGATTATGGGTACCTGTAGAATCTTTTAAATCAGGGTTGTAATAAGGTCCCTGTCCTTTTAAAACCTTCCAAAAATCAAATCCGGTAGGGTCTGATTTAAGATGCCACTTACCAATCATTGCTGTTTCATAACCTGCTTCACGTAAGAGTTTTGGCACAGTTACCTGACTACCATCAAAAGTATCTCCGTTATCCAGATGTCCGTTGATATGACTGAACTTTCCTGTGAGGACCACCGCCCTGCTTGGTGCGCAAATAGAATTAGTGCAAAAAGCATTGTTGAATCTGATTCCCTCGTCAGCCAAACGATCAATGTTTGGAGTATGATTTAATTCAAAACCGTAAGCCGAAACTGCCTGATAGGCATGATCATCAGACATGATATAGAGAATGTTGTATTGTTTGTCTTGCTGACAGGAGCTAAACAGGAGGAAGGCAAGAAGGAAGAAGGGGAGGAAGGCATGAAGTACTTTTTTAAGATTCATTACTGTTGATTTAGGTTTGAATCTGAAAGATAGGGAAAATCTGTGATTCGGGGGATCGGTGATTCTGTGATTCTGTGATTCAAAAAAAAGCGCCAGCCCATTTTTTGGCTGACGCTTTTGAGAATATATTGAGATGTGTGACTTTGGAGGTTTGGCTATTTTTCAAGGTCACTTAGGTGCTCAAGGTGGGCAAAACTTGCTCCTTCCATGTTGATGGAACTTCCAAGCTTAGCTAGATCTTTCATTCTCAGACTGCCTCCTATATAAACTAGAACGTTTTCATCTTCTCCGCTCGCAATAAGTAGGAATTCTGAAATTGTGTCTCCATTCTTTTTTATCAGAAAAATAACATCCTCATCTTCTGAATTTACTGTCATCAATTCTTCGTATGAATCACGCTTTAGTTTACCCATTATCTCATCATAAAAGTTATCGGCTGTGCCATCCTCCTGAACAAGAATTTTAATACTGTTGATTTGCTTTAGCACCTCAAGGTCCTCATCATCATCAGTAAACTCGGCAGCCATTTTCAACAAGCCACTATTAAGTGTAATCGTGGTAAAACCATCCTGTCCTCCATATTTTTTGAAGAGTTTCTCAACTGCTGAATTTTGCGCGAATAAGAAAGCAGGAGCTAGTGCAATAACTAAGATAAGTACTAATTTTTTCATTTTTATTTGAGTTTGATTTAACATTCATATTTTGTTTTCATAGTGAAGACGAACCAGTTTCAATTTTGTAACAGTCAGTTATTATTTTTTTCAAATTATTTATGCGCCAGCTTTTAAACCTTCCAGGTTTTTGCCAGTCAAAACCCGGGTAGGATGAGTATCCATGCACGCGTATAAAAAAATGTATTGAATATGAGGTTTAGATTTTTTTCTCTCTCTGTGGGAATGGTATTGCTTTGGTTTTTTGGATCACCAACAATCCATGCACAAAATAACAAAGTTGATGACAATATTGGCATTCAATTAACAGGTTCATATTACGGCAAAACTCTTAATAACATACTCAATGACTTTCAACGCAAATATCATCTGAATATCGATTTCTATCCAGAACATCTACCAACTGGCATTCATCCAGGGGTAAAGTTTGACAAAACGCCCATAGATCAAGTCATGAGCATCTTGCTCAAAAACAGCAGTTTACAATACAAAATCAGAGGCATCCACATCATTGTTCGTCCTGAAGGGGATGATATTATTCTACCGGAAATAAAAAAGAAAATATTTCCTAATCAGAAAGACTTTACCCTTAACGGACAAGTGGTTGATAAAGAATCTGGTGAGACTCTGCCTTACGCCCAGGTTCTGATCGATAAGACTTTGAACGGAACTGTTACAAATATGGATGGATATTTCACTTTGTTTCATGTACCCTCTGATACAACTCGACTGGTGGTTAAATATGTTGGTTACCAAGCAAGAATTTTTCAACTTGACCCTGAACGATGTCAGTCAGAAATCTTGGTTGAGCTTTATCCTGCCATCACAGAAATAGATGAAATTCTAATTACTGGAGAACGTGAAGATCTGATGAGAATCTCTAACCGCACCAATCTGGTGAGCATGTCACCTTCCAAAATCGCACAACTTCCCTCAATCGGAGAAAAGGATATCTTCAGATCATTTCAACTTCTGCCTGGCATTTCTGCAAGTCAGGAATCCAGCTCCGGTCTATTTGTTCGGGGAGGCACTCCTGATCAGAACCTGGTTCTTTATGATGGCTTCACCGTTTATCATGTTGATCATCTTTTCGGGATGTTTTCAGCTTTTAATCCAGATGCCGTTAAGGATGTAAAGCTAAGCATGGGTGGATTTGAATCAAAATACGGTGGTCGGCTTTCGTCAGTGATGGAAATTACTGGTAAAGATGGGAATGAAAAGGGATTTGATGCCGGAGCAAATATTGGGTTAATCAGTGGCAGCGGATATGTTGAGATTCCCTTGGCTGGCAAAGGATCTATCCTGCTATCAGGCAGGAGGTCATTTCAATCATCACTGTACAATAAAATATTTGATCAGTCTCAAAATAATTCAACCGTAGATGAATCCCCTATGCCAACGGGTCGGTCAATGAACAAATTTGTTGGAACCAGCTCACCTACATCCTTCTTTTATGATCTGAACGGTAAAGTCACCTATAAACCAAATCCGGATGATATTATATCTCTGAGTTTCTATAATGGTCAGGATAAGCTTGATAATTCAAATGAATTCAATTTTTCAAAAGGAGGGATGAGCATGTCGGGTGGTCGTACCGATCTTACTGACTGGGGCAACTGGGGAAGTAGTCTCAAGTGGTCAAGACGATGGTCGAACAAATTGTACACTCATACCTTAGGCTCCTTCTCAAATTATTTCAGCTCACGAGACATGACCACAGAAAGTAATTTTATCAGGGCTAATGAGTCAAGCGGAAAAAGAAATCTGGGGATATATGAGAATAATGACTTATACGATTATTCAATAAATAATCTCACAGAATGGAAAACAGGGAAAAATAATCAAGTGGAGTTCGGTTTCCAGGGATCACACTACCAAATTGATTATCTCTACACCAGAAATGACACTATTACAATACAGGACAGGCATTCATTGGCCAATCTGGGTGCTGTGTTCTTACAGGATCGGCTTACTTTATTTCATCGTCTGACCCTGGTGCCAGGTATTCGTGCCAGCCATTATAGCGAAACAAATAAGGTGTATTGGGAACCAAGACTATCGGCAAATCTAAGTCTTACTGAAAATATTAAACTAAAGGGAGCCTGGGGCCAATATTACCAATTCACCAACAGAATTATTCGTGACGATCTCGAATCAGGAAGCAGAGATTTTTGGCTTCTGGCTGACAATGAGCAAATACCTGTTAGTAGCAGCATCCATTATCAGGCAGGAATAAATTGGGAAAACAGAAATTTCCTGGTTGGAATAGATGGTTTCTATAAAACCATGGAAGGACTTACTGAATACACAATGACCTATGTGCCATCTTACCGAACAGTTAATTTTGACGAGTTCTTCTATCAGGGAACCGGGACAGCAAAAGGCCTGGAATTCCTCTTACAGAAAAAGTATGGGGATTATTCAGGATGGGCATCTTACACCCTTCAGGAGGTCAAGCATCAATTCGATGTTTACGGAGAAAACTGGTACCCAGCCAGTCATGATGTTACACATGAAGTTAAACTAATCAATACCTATAAATACAAGGACTGGAATTTTTCAGCCGTTTGGATTTATGGAACAGGCAAGCCTTACACTGCACCTTTAGGGGGCTATGAGATCACAATGCCTGATGGCACCATGCAGGATTTTGTCACAATCGGAGACAAAAATGTGTATCGACTACCTGACTATCACCGTCTTGATGTGTCAGCCCAATACAAATTCAGAATGGGTAGTCTTGGTGTAGGAACACTGGGATTATCTCTGTTCAACGCCTACAACCGAAAAAATATTTGGTACAAACAATTTGAGATCATTGAAGGAGAACTTATTGAAACCAATATAGAGCTCTTAGGATTCACGCCGAATATTAGTTTTAGTATTAACCTGGATTAAATTAATGATAATGAGACTAATAAAACTAAGTATTGCAGGACTGATATCACTACTGGGCCTGGTAGCATGCGAAAGTGAAGATCCATTGGCACAGTCGGGCTTTAGCAAACCGGTTGTTGAGGCATTTATCTCAGCCGAAGCAGATACAATTCAGGTAAATATTACAGAAATGATCCCCTATCTGGGTGAAGAAGGAGATACATTGGCCAAACCGATTTCCAATCTAGAGGTTTTTCTCGTCAAGAATGGTGGACGGTTTATTATGACAGAAAAGTCAGAGGACAGAGGAGTCTATTTCATTCTCCCCCAAGACATAAATCTGGAAGCGGGAGATAGTCTGTCATTTGAAAGTACAGTTGAAGGATTCTCACTTTCAGGTTCTACCTGGATTCCGCCGAAGCCTACGTCTGTGAAGATAAGCGACGATGTTTTGTATTACGAAGCAGGGAACCCAAGGGGAATGCTTAATACTTCAAACTTGATTGTAAGTTGGGACAATCCAACTGATGGCTTCTTCTATGTTAGCATGAAAAATATTGAAGCCAACCCTCAACCGGTAAATGAAATGTTTGAAGATGCTCCTGTTAGAAGTCAGGCTCCTCCATCACAGGCAGATCAATTTGAGATTCGCTTCAGGAATCTCATGTATTTTGGCACTTATCAGGTAATTCTCTTCCATGTAAATCAAGAGTTTGCCAATCTTTTTGATAATCCTACAATGAACTCTGTCAATATTACAGAGCCCCCAACGAACATAGAAAACGGTTTGGGAATCTTTACAGGCATCAGTGCAGATACGCTATATTTTGACCTACGGAAAAAGTAACTTCTTGTTCAAGCCAATTGAACTCAACTAAAACAGCTGCATGATCAGAAGGGAATCGGTCTTTGAAATTGTAAATAGCAACGTTCTTCTGATCATACAACCAGTGGATTTCCATTATTGTTGTATCAAGAAGGAAGGCTAATTTATTCCAGCACCATCACCCGCACACCAGATGGATATTTTTTATCGCGGTATATCCTGTGGGTGGCCTTTTGGAAATCCGATGGATCGCAATTATAAATATCTACGAATTTTTGAGGATTACGATCAACCAATGGAAACCATGAACTCTGAACCTGAATCATCAGTCGATGGCCCTTTTTGAATGTGTGAGCTATACCCGGTAATTCGAAATTAACCTGAGATACCATGCCAGGATCAAAGGCTTCCGGATTCTCAAAGCTATTACGGTAACGGCCTCTGAAAACCTCTCCGCGTACCAGCATCTGGTATCCGGCCAAGGGCATGTCAATGTCCTGATCAGGAATGGGCTGAGCATTATCGGGATATACGTCAATCACTTTAACAATGAAATCAGCATCAGTGCCGGTAGTACTAACATACAAGTCTGCCACTAATGGACCAGTCAATGTCATATCTTCCTCAAGGATATTGGTCTGGTATACCATCACATCCGGGCGTCGAGACGCAAAACGCTGGTCGTCAGTCATATACGAAGTAGTGCGCCGTAAATGTACATCTTCAGTATAAGGTACCGGGTTGGCTGGATCAGAAACATACTCATCAAATAAATTCTTGCCAGAAGGCTTGGAATAACTGATGGATTCGTTCTCATCAAAAAATAACCATTGCTCTTCAACATTCCGTGGTGGCCATGATTCAAATTCACGCCACTCATTATCTCCAGTCATAAAAATTAAGGCCTCAGGCAATTCATTGTGCTCCTCTCCTTTGAGGTAATAATTGAAGAAGGCGACCTCCTGTTTGTGAAAACGCTCATTGGCATTCTTTCCCCAATACATATCTCCCATGTTTTCACCATCACTACCGGCCCATTGCCCGTGTGACCACGGACCCATAACGACAATATTATCCATCCCCGGATTTTGATTCTCAAATGCCTCATAGGTTTTCTGAGCACCCCAGCAATCTTCTGCATCAAACCATCCGCCAACAGTCATTACCGCAGTTTTAATATTTTTCAGATGAGGTCGTGGGTCAGTAGATTTCCAATAGTCGTTATAATCAGGATTATTTCTTAAAACTGCCAGATAACTATCCGGACTTGGGAAATATTTTTCGGCCAGTTCTTTCACTGTTCCATGACGCAAAAAGAACTCGTAACTATCCTGTAACCCCCAATTGAATCCGGGTGCGGTATTCCGCCTTGATGGTTCTGGATGATCCTCCCCGAAGAAAGTGTAAAAAGAGAATCCATCAAGTAGCATAAAAGCTCCATTGTGATGCCAATCATCTCCAATCCACCAGTTTGTAACCGGAGCCTGGGGAGATACAGCTTTTATTGCCGGATGATAGGACAATGCTGCAAGTGTGGCATAAAACCCAGGATAAGAAGTTCCAAATACTCCTACATTGCCATTATTGCTATTTACATTTTTCAATAACCATTCAACTGTATCGAAAGTATCAGATCCCTCATCAATTTCGCTTCCCTTTTTATCCGGATTGAAAGGTCTTACATGTTTAAATTCTCCCTCACTCATGAATCTGCCTCTGACATCCTGGAAAACAAAAATGTAACCTTCCTTAATAAATCGATAATAGATTCCCAGGAATTGATTAAAGGCTTCTTCTCCTTGTCCCTCAACATTATATGGAGAACGGCTCATCAATAGTGGTGCTGGTTTATCCAGATTCTTGGGTGTATAAATCGATGTAAATAACCTTATCCCATCTCGCATGGTGATATATACTTCTTTTTTATCATACCGTTCCATTATTTTCGGCATGCTATTCTCCGGCATTTCGACCGGGGTTCGCTGGAAATTCAATTCCAATTCAAGATCACCCTGTTTAAACTTCCCAATAATTTTTGTAAATCCTGGATCAGCAAATCCTTCATAAGTTATTCCGGCTGGAACAAAAGTGAATTTCACCATAGGAGCCTCATAGGTAAAGCTGGTGAGCGGGATTCCCATAGCACCCTGATCCGGGCTATCGAAAGCACCCTGATATCCGTCATCGGCTTCTGTGGCATGTAAATCCAAACGCATGAACATTCCCATAACCTCAGCCAATCCGTACCAGTCACCAGCTATTGATTGAGCTTTCACAGCTTGTAAATTCATCACTGCTAACAGTCCAAATACCAGCAAGAGCCTGACCTGTTTCATAATATTCATGACAATATGATTTTAGTTATCATTAGACGCATAAATCAGGTTGAAGTTACAAACAGTAGAGGCCGAGTTTATCCGCTCACAACAAATGGGGCACGATGAGCGCGATTGATTAGTTGATTTCCTTCTATTGAATCTTTGATCTTCATTCCCGTTGCATCCCATTTCACTTCCTTATTCAGGCGAATGGCAACATTTGTATTATGACTAATTACATCAGCAAGAATTGCATCATCGATATCCATATAAGAATCTGAATCTCCCCTGATAATTTTTGCAAATTCCTGGCCATGTGTTCCACGATCACCATCCAAACCAAAATTCTTCTTAGGGAAATTATTAATAGCTTCATTAATCCCGGGAATACTGCACTCTGCATAAGTTCTGCTCAAAGTCATCCATCCTTTTGATCCGATGAACAAAGTACCGTTTTGACGGTAATCTGTCTGGTATTTCATCACCTCATTTTTAGCCAGATCCTGACTTACAAAATGAACTTGTAAACCGTTCTTGAATGATAATCTGGAATCCCAAATATTAATATTATCGAACAAGGATCCTTCAGGCCATTTCGCTTCACCACTTGCCTCTACAGAATAATCTCCTCTCATCCGGTCTTTCAATCCCCATACCAAAACATCCAGGGGATGAGCCCCCCAGCCTCCCAAGAATCCAATTGAATAATCGTTGATAAAAAAGGACCCATCGCGATGAACCCGGTCGGCAGTATATGGAGCATCAGGGGCTGGTCCGAGCCAACGGTCATAATCCAGATCAGCCGGCACATCCATTGTTTTATGGTATCCAATATGTCTGTTAGTACCTCCACCCGGAGCCCAAACCACAACCTCATTTATATCACCCAATGCTCCCCCGTGAATATACTCCATGGCCTTTTTCATAAAAGCATAAGAACGTTGCTGAGTACCGTAATTGAAATGCAAATTAGCTCTGTTGAGTTCGCCTTTCAATTTCTTCATGTAATCCACACTAAGTCCCAGAGGTTTATTCACATGCACATGCTTTCCAGACTGCACAGCATGGATAGCAACAGGCAAATGCCAATGATCAGGGGTGGTGATTGCGACCATATCGATATCTTTCCGATCGAGCATTTCTCGATAATCATTATAGGAATCTACAACAGGATTCTGGATTCCCTGCTGCAAATAGCCATCCTTAACAATCTGAGCAGCAGCATCTCGACGAGATTTAAACACATCTGATACGGCAACAATTCTAAAGTCTTCATGTGGTAAAAAATATGACTTCATCTCTGCTGATCCTCTTGATCCAACACCAATATGACCGATAAGAAGACGATCATTGGCTCCTTTCCATTTTACACATGATGGTAGGATGGTTGGGAGAGCAATCGTAGCGATCGAGGCATATGTTGCTGTTTTGAGGAAACTTCTTCGGGTTGACATGGGTTTGGTGATTCGGTGATTCAGTGATTCAGTGATTCAGTTATTCAGTTTTATTTATGATACTTACAAAGTTAGCTACTTTTTCCGGATCAGTTTCTTTGATACTGAACTCTGGGATTTGTGGGAGTCCGCCCATTGATACAGACTCATTTCTAAAAATCATTTTACTATCCATAAGAGATCGTAGTGTGGCATGAAATTCTTTAGCCCCTGTAGATTTTGCAAATATTTCAATATTTTCTTCATTCAATCCTCCTCCCGGTAGAATACCAATTTCAGTCCCAGCCTCCTTAATCAATTGCTTAATCATTCCTGATCCCTCCACAGCAGTATTCCTCTGACCTGAGGTCAAAACTCTATCAATTCCCAATGCTTTCAGAGAGGACAAGGCCATCCAGGGATCCGGTGTCATATCAAAAGCCCGGTGAAAAGTTATTGACATGGGTCTTGCCAACGCTACTAGTTGAGCTGTACGACTTTCATCAATTTTTCCATCAGCTAATAAAATTCCAATAACCACTCCAGCGATTCCCAGATCCTTACACATCAAGACATCCTCCTTCATCGCCTCAAATTCAATAGGATTATAAAGAAAATCACCACCTCTGGGTCGGATAATTACATGAATGGGAATATTCAATGATTTCCTTACCACTTTTATTGTACCATAAGAAGGTGTGGTACCTCCTTCATACAGATTGTCACACAATTCAATCCGATTTGCCCCTCCTTCCTGAGCAGCAAGAGAAGAATTTAGAGAACCAACACAAATTTCAACAAATGCCATAGTTTTGATTTTATGGTTTTACAGTAACCGAATCACTGACCAAATCTAGGAGTTTTAAAGTTATTACTAAACATGATCTAAGTTATTGTTTCGTACATATACTGCATATATATTTACAAGTTGTTACTTAAATAACAAACCAATTATAAAATAACGCGATTATCATTCGCTAAAACTTTTAAACCTATGGATCACGGACCAGCAGTAGTACTCGGTGTAGATCATGCAGCGAAAAGAAAAACCAGGCTTGGCATATGGATGTTCATTTTGTATACAATTGTATATGGAGTATTTGTAGCCATTGGTGTAGTTAATTATGAAGCAATGAGTAGTATAGTCATTGCAGATCTCAACCTTGCTGTTACATATGGCTTCGGATTAATTCTTCTTGCCGTAATTATGGGTCTGGTTTATAATTGGAGATGTACAAAGATTGAAA
>JAGLDP010000138.1 GCA_023145515.1 Bacteroidales bacterium | reverse complement strand
GTTAGAAGAGTTTTGAGAATGAAATATATGATTGGCCTGATCCAAAACCCTTACCCTGATTGTTCGGATTTTGATATTGTAGGGAAGGATGAATACAAACAAACGGCAGTTGAAACCACCAGAGAATCCATCGTTTTACTTAAAAACGAAACGAGTATACTTCCTATTATTAATCCGGACCGTATAGTGCTGGCCGGTCCATTTATACATTTAAAGCACCCTTTATGTGGTAGTTGGACATTCACCTGGCAGGGTGATGATGAAAAAGGATATCCTGATGAAATGAAAACGATCTGGGATGCTTTTCAAGATGAATTTAGTTCCTCTCATATAGATTCTGCCAGAGCTTCAAACCTCTCACAAAAAGCCGATAATGCAGATCTAATTATCCTTACAATTGGCGAACATGCTTATACGGAATACAGAGGTAATCGTCCGACTCTCCAAGCTGACAAATCTCAAAGAGAATTAATGCATGAAGCCATAGCTACCGGAAAGCCAGTTGTGATTGTTTTGATAGGAGGTCGTCCTCTTGTAATTGATGAAGAAATAGTTGAAAAAGCTGCTGCAATTATTTGGGCAGGATTACCCGGTGAATATGGGGCCAGGGCTATTTGCGAAATCATTTCCGGCAAAATAAACCCAAACGGGAAACTGCCCTTTAGCTATCCGGCACATCTGAATTATCATGTGCCCTATAACCATAAACCTGCTGAATTGTGGAGTAGCCAGAAAACTCTGAAACCATATTTATATGGATTTGGATATGGATTAAGCTACTCAAGTTTTGAATATACTAACCTGGAAATTGATAACGCTGTGCTTTCTGATAATGAGGAAGTTACAGCCACTGTAACAGTTACCAATACAGGTGCTATTTCAGGAAAAGAAGCCGTTCTTTGGTTTATTACCGATGAGTATGGTCTGATAACCCGTCCTGTAAAAGAACTGAGGTTTTTTGAAAAGCAAGAGTTAAAGCCCGGTGAAAGTAAAACGTTTTCATTTACTATTGTTCCTGAAATTGATTTAGCTTATCCGGATGAAGTGGGAAATAATGTTTTGGAAGAAGGAACATTTATTATTAGCGTAGGGAATCAAGAAATTCAATTCGACTTAAGTGAAAATAATCAATAAACCAACCATACTTCTGCTAATTGTAATAGTGGCTATTACAGGATGTAGGATGAAATCTGACTTTTTGATATCAGGTAATGATAAATGTACAAACATATATATCGATGAAAATACAGATCCATTAATAATCTGGGCAATCAATGATTTAGCCGATGACATTCATACAATTACTGGAAACAGACCAGAAATTTTCAAGAGTACCACGTTTAAAAATGGAGAGGGTATTTACGTGGGTGAATTTAAAGATCCTCTTATCAAATCCTATGATCAAAAAGAGATTAGAAACCTGAAGGGCTCCTGGGAGAAATTTCATGTCAATGTATATCAGAAGAACTTAGTTATTGCTGGTAGCGATATTAGAGGTACGGTTTATGGAATTTTTGAAGTAGCCGAAAGATTGGGAATCTCTCCATGGAAGTGGTGGGCAGATGTTAAACCTATACCTAAGGAAAGCTTAAGCCTGAAGCTCGAAAAAGATGGTATTACAGAAAGCCCATCTGTACAATATCGAGGCATCTTTTTAAATGATGAAATTTGGGGCTTAAAGCCCTGGGCCGCTAAAACCTTCGAGACAGAAACAGGTGAAATTGGTCCGAAAACCTACGAGAAAATATTTCAACTTCTATTGCGTCTGAAGGCCAATAGTATCTGGCCAGCAATGCACTACGGCACAAAAGCCTTCTATAAAATCCCTGGAAATAATGAGATCGCCGGGAAATATAAAATTGTAGTAGGTACTTCGCATATAGAACCCATGATGCGCAATAATATTGGAGAATGGGACACCAACCAACACGGAGAGTACAACTATTTTTTGAACAGTGATGTTATTCGTCAGTACTGGCAAGAACGCATCAAACAAGTTAAGGATGCCGAAAAAATAATTACCATAGGAATACGTGGTGTTGGTGATGCGCAAATGAAAGGTGGTGCAGGAAAAGAGGACCAGAAGAAGATGCTTGAAAAAGTAATGAAGGATCAACGTGCAATTCTTCAAACAATCATGGGAGTACCGCCCGATTCCATTCCTCAGGCCTTGGTGTTGTACAAGGAAGTATTAGAACTTTATGATTTAGGGCTGAAAGTACCAGATGATGTTACCCTAATGTGGTGTGACGATAACCACGGATACATCCGAAGGCTAAGCAATGAAAAAGAACAAAAGAGAAACGGGGGTTCCGGAATATACTACCATTTAAGTTATTGGGGTTCTCCACATGATTATCTTTGGCTAAGTACTACTCAACCGGGGCGTATTTGGGAAGAGATGTCGAAAGCTTATGCCAACGGCGCACAAAAGATTTGGATTGCCAATGTTGGGGATATCAAACCGGCTGAATACAATATTGAGTTCTTTCTTGATATGGCCTGGGATATCAACTCAATCAATAATGCAAATATTGATCAATACATGAATTCTTGGGCAGCAAGGGAGTTTGGAGAAGATCTTGCGGATGATGTAACGAAAATTATGGATCAGTATTACCGACTGGCTTCTATTCGCAGACCAGAATTTATGGGTTGGGACAAAGTAGAGCCTCAAGGTTCTACAAATGCTTCACAATTTAATAGCAATACGAACAGCAATGAATTGCTCAGAAGAATAAAGATGTATGAAGATCTTTCTAAAGAATTGGACCGGATAATAAGCTCAGTGCCCCAGGAGCGTCTTGATGCCTTTTATCAACTTGTGGAATATCCTGTTAAAGCTGCAAGTTTGATGAATGCCAAGTTTTTATATGCTCAAATGGCTCAGGAAGAAGTAGATACATTAATAGCTGAAGAATACGCTGATTTATCAAGAAACTCCTTTAAGCAAATTGAACAGTTATCAGCCTATTATAATGACAAATTGAGTTCTGGGAAATGGAAATATATGATGTCGATGCGTCCGCGTAACTTAAAGGTCTTTGATATGCCGGAAAACATTATTGCGAAAAGAAATCCAAAGGAAAAAGCAAATCCGTACTCCGGACAAAGAGAATTCATACAGGGATATGAATATAAGAACAGTACAGGAAGTGGAAGGTATACTTGGGGAAGCATTAAACAGCTGGGATACAGTAATGCGGCTATAACAATATTCCCACTTAATACTGCTTATTTTGAAAAAGAGAAACAGCCGTATGTTGAATATGAATTTAATGCTGAGAAATTGGGGCCCTTTGAACTTCAGGTTAGATGTCTGCCAGGTCATTCTAATAATCAAGACCACCAATTGGGAGTACAACTGGATAATGAGTCAGTAAAATACTTCTTCATCAATACTGTGGTAAAAAGTGAGGAGTGGAGCGAAAATATTTTACGAAACAGTCAGATCGTAAACCTTAAGCTGGAAATTCAAAAACCAGGAAAGCACAGCATTCGCTTATATGTAAACCAAACAGGAATAGTAATTGACCAACTTTCTATCGATTTTGCAATGGACGAACCTTTTTATGAAATTCCCAATACAAACAAAGAATCTAGTAATCATGAATTACATGAATGAGCAAAGCTATGGCATCAGATAAAAACTTTTTAGACTTCATTGTTGATCAGATTGAAAATGCTGGTCATATCACTTACATACACATGTTTGGTGAATATGGTATATATTCTGATGGAAAGATATTTGCCCTTGTATGCGATAATAAGCTATTTATAAAACCTACTGAAGCAGGAAGAGGATTTATCCAGAATCCTGTTGAAGCTCCAGCTTATCCAGGAGCTAAAATGAGCTTTCTTATTGAAGATCAGCTTGAAGATCGAGATTGGATCAGCGAATTGGTGAGAGTTACGGTTAGAGAGCTTCCTGAACCGAAACCAAAAAAGAAGAAGAAAAAGAAGAGTGGGTGATAAAAAATGCGTATAACCTTAATTTTGCAATGAAGAATCTTTTTATTATCGTTCTTTTGGGGAGTCTCCCACTTAATTTATGGTCTCAAATTGATCACCATGTAATTAATCCATATCAGCGTGTTGGTCTGATGTCTTCACCAAAATCCTTCAATATCGATTTTAACTCTGATCAATCATCTGACCTGCTATTCTGGACAGACTTATACAAAATTGGTGCTGGATGCATAAGTGTACAGATGGGAAGATTATTTTCATTACAACCAGTTGATACAGCATATTTCTTTGTTGATTCTACCGGGCTGGTGGCTACCTTTGAAATGGGAGACACCATTCATGCTGATAATGAGCATATAATGATAGAGTATTTCTGTAAAAACGGTAGCATATATAAATGTCCGTTTATCTATTATGCTGAATATGAGAATTGCCGTTGGAATAATGTAACCAGACAGCAGGGGTATTGGTTAGAGTATAGTGACAAGTACATGGGAATGAAACTCCTGATAGGTGACCAATACCATTATGCATGGGTGAAAATGACAAAGGCTCATGGTATTGATCTGTTCCTCAAATCATATGCTTACAATACAATTCCTGACAGCACCTTTGTAATCACTGATCCTATGGCCACTTCGGCCGATATTCAGCAAATGGATGAGATGGTGTTTTATCCCAACCCGGTTGAGGATGTTTTATACATTGATTTGAATGGTCAGGAATCCACGATTGAACTGTACAATATGAGTGGGATTTTAATTCATCATGCTAACTCGGATTCCTCCTTGGTAAATAAAATTTCACTTTCGAACCTTGACAAAGGTATTTATTTGCTGAGACTGACATTAAAAGACAGGATTGTAACAGAACGGATTGTTAAATTGTAATAATACTCCGACATGCACGGCATAAGTCTACTTATGCGTTTGTCTATTCCAATTTTATGAAATCAATCAGTTTAAGAAAGTATTCAGTTGACCATATTTCAAGATCATCATCATTTTGAATAAACCTAACAATATC
Source organism: Bacteroidales bacterium (assembly GCA_023145515.1). Classification (GTDB taxonomy): domain Bacteria; phylum Bacteroidota; class Bacteroidia; order Bacteroidales; family UBA12481; genus JABHCC01. The sequence continues at coordinate 689 of JAGLDP010000138.1, read as the reverse complement.
CTCTTTAATACTACTAAAAGAAACTGATTTGATTTTGGTCTCTAATAGCTCGATAATCTGTTTATTAGAAATATTATCATCTTGCCAGTCGTTTGTATCTTTTGCCCTCGTTAGGAAATGACTTACATTCAAGGGAATTCCTTTTTTGATATACCATTCTAAATCATACCAATCCCTTCCTTTGACTCTATTTTGCCACTTTCTAAAAAGCAGGGCATGCATTTTACCTGCAAATAAATTTGGTTTTGTAAAACATTTCACGTAAAATGAAAATGGACGAAGTAATAACTTTTCTTCGGTTTTGAAATTCAACGGAGGCTGTCTATCTACTTCTATTTTTATCTTCAAAGTCTTGTTAGAACGCACGCCAGCTTCTTTAATGATGTCTTCGAGCACAATTTCTTGCCATATTGTTTCAGCTTTTAGAAAAGCAGAATCAATAGCTGTTTGTTTAGTTTTTTTCTTTTCCTTAATACTAACAGTCAGTCCCAATGCCTTAAATTCATCTAGAACAGCTTTGAAATATGGCTCAATTGAAAAATTTGAATCGGGTTTAAGCAAAGAAAAATCCAAATCTTCTGAATATCTATCTAACCCATAAAAAATTCTGAGAGCGGTTCCTCCATAAAAAACTGCTTTCTCAAAAAAATCAGTTCTTGATAAACCTGCTAAAGTAATTTCTTGCATTA
>JAGLDP010000137.1 GCA_023145515.1 Bacteroidales bacterium | reverse complement strand
AGAACACCACCTGTCAATTTACGGACTAATTGCAGGAATGGCCCTCATGGGTGTTAGTTTGATGTTATTATAATCAAAGAAAAAACTGGAAGCCCTGATAGAACGATTTCTGAGATATGTCAAGATAGATACAATGTCTGATCCGAAGGTTAAGGATTGCCCGAGTACTCCAGGACAACTAGTTCTGGCACAAATGCTCAGAGATGAACTTCTGGATCTTAGACTGGAAGAAGTTGTTCTTGATCAAAATGGATATGTAAGGGCAACTTTACCTGCCAATACCGAAAAAAAGATTCCCGTAATCGGATTCCTAGCCCACATGGATACTAGTCCGGATTTCTCCGCCGAAAAAGTAAACCCACAATTTCATTCCTACTCCGGGGGACGAATCCAACTCGACTCGGAAGGATTGTACTTCCTTGACCCAGAGCAGTTTCCTGAACTTAATGATTTAGTAGGCAAAACACTAATTACTACTGATGGACATAGTCTATTGGGAGCAGATGACAAGGCCGGCATTGCAGAAATCATGGAAGCTATGCGGTTTTTCAAAAATCATCCCGATATCCCTCATGGTACAATAAAAATTGGATTTACTCCGGATGAAGAAATCGGACGAGGGGCAGATTATTTCCCAATAAATGAATTTGGGGCAGACTATGCTTATACGCTTGATGGCGGACAGGCAGGAGAGCTTGAGTATGAAAATTTTAATGCGGCATTTGGAAAAATTGAGATCACCGGACGAAATGTACATCCAGGAACAGCCAAGAATAAAATGATTAATGCTATGCAGCTGGGCATCAATTTCCATAATTCTCTGCCTCATTCAGAACGACCAGAGCTAACTGAAAACGCTCAGGGCTTCTATCACCTTGTAGCGTTTAAGGGTACTGTGGAGCATGCTACTCTCGAATACATTATTCGCGATCATGACCGTGATCTTTTTGATAACAAGAAGCATTTGATGCAATCAATAGTTGAAGAAACAAATAAGGAGCTAGGAACCAAAGCATTAAAAGTGTCGATTACCGACCAATACTACAATATGCGTGAGAAAATTGAGCCGGTCTTTTTCATTGTAGACATGGCTCGCAAAGCCATGGAAGATCTTGGTATTAAACCATTAATCATTCCCATACGAGGAGGAACCGATGGTGCAAGGTTATCATTCATGGGACTCCCAACGCCTAATATTTTTACCGGAGGATACAACTATCACGGTCGCTATGAATTCATTCCTGTTGAATCCATGAAGCAAGCCACAGAGGTAATCATCAGAATTATTCAAAAATTCGCCTTATAGAAAAACCTATGAATAATAGTGATTATGATATAGTAATTATTGGTGCAGGTCCTGCTGGATATGTGGCAGCTATCAGGGCCGGACAACTGGGAATGAAAACTGCCCTGGTAGAGAAAAAAGAGGTTGGCGGCATGTGTCTGAACTGGGGATGTATTCCTACCAAAGCATTAATCGAAAGCGCGAAATTATATGGCCGGATTAAATCGGCTCACAAAATGGGAATCGATGGTATCGATCCTGAGAAACTCAATTTCAACTGGGTGAACTCAAAAAGCAGAGCCGTACAGGTAGTGAAAAAACTGACCGGCGGAGTAAATTATCTGCTTAAAAAAAACGGCGTGGATGTAATTAAAGGTGAGGCTGTTATCACCTCTGCTAATTCTGTCAGCGTAGAGAATCGTAAACTTGAAACAAAAAAGATTCTCATCGCAACAGGCTCCTACCCATCCAAAATCAATCTGAAAATTCCAGCGGATAAGCTTGTTCAGATTGAACATCTACTTAATCTTGAATCTCTTCCAAAAAAACTTGTTCTATATGGTCACGGACCAGTGGCTCTCGAATTGGCCCAGTTCTTCAGGATGATCGATCTGGAGGTAAGCCTTGTTAGTCCGCAAAAAGACATCCTGCCCGGAATAGATAAATATTTGAAAGAATTCATTCTTAAGAAAGTCAAAAAACAGGGAGTGAAAATCCATGCCGGAGAAACAATGGAGATTAACCAGAACGGAGATCTTAAGGTTGGCGAAGACCTGATAAGCTTTGACATGGTGCTGAATTGTTCATGGAGGGAAGGAATTATTCCTGAAAACGAAACAAGTCTCAAATTAGATAACAAAGGGTTTATTGCTGTTGACGAACACCTTGAAACATCAGTTAAAGGAATCTATGCTGCAGGGGATGTAAACGGATTATCATACCTGGCCCATGCAGCTTCTGCTCAGGGTATTTTTGTTGTGAATCATATCCAGGGTGTTCATGGCAAGATTGACATTAACCAATATCCTGTGAATGTATATACTGTTCCTGAGATTAGCCAGATAGGCCTTACAGAAGAGCAGATCAGAGAAAAGGGAATTGAATTCAGGATTGGTGAATTCCCAATGACTGCCAACGGCAAAGCCCTGGCAGAAGATGCTGGGGAAGGCTTTATCCGGATACTTTCAGAGAAAAAATTCGGCGAAGTACTCGGAGTTCAGATTGTGGCTGCAAATGCTACAGACCTCATTGCCGAAGCCGCTGCTTTTATGTCGGTTGAAGCAACAGTTTATGATGTGGCGCGTACGGTTCACGCGCATCCTACTATTTCAGAGGTTTTTCTTGAGGCTGGGATGGATGCTGCGGATTTGCCGATTCACAAATAGGAAGTATAAATTAAGGCTAGGTTTTAAGATTAGTAGTATTATGGTTGAGGTTCTTGCTTATGATTTGCCCGATAGTGGGTTGATTGATCCTTTGGCTGAGGGGCCTGATTGGTTTTTTTGGGTTCCTGATCAGGTCTATTTGGTTCTCGGACAGAGCAATCGCGCTTTGCGCTCGCTCATTACTGAGCTTGTTATTGCTGATAAAGTGCCTGTTTTGAAGAGGCCTTCTGGTGGGGAATCTGTTATTCTTAGTCCTAAGACATTGGTGATTGCTGTTCGGCTCATTTCTGAGAAACTTGAAAATCCACGGGTCTATTTTAAGCAGGTTAATGGAGCAATAATTCAAGGGCTTCAGAACATGGGGATCAAGGAGGTAGGTTACCGCGGGATTTCGGATATAACTATCGGCAACAAGAAGATTCTTGGATCATCTATTTACCGCAAAAAGTCAATGGTTTTTTACCATGCCGTTCTAAACATCTCAGAGGATATCTCCCTGATTGGAAAGTACTTACAACACCCACCTAAAGAACCAGACTACCGCAAAGGTCGTGATCATAGTGATTTCGTAACAAGCATTCATGAGGCCGGTTATTCGATTGATGTGGATGAGTTGGTTGCAGAGCTTGGGGCGAGGATCGGGGGATCGGTGAATCGGTGACTCTGTGATTCGGTGATTC
>JAGLDP010000136.1 GCA_023145515.1 Bacteroidales bacterium | reverse complement strand
TGATTCGGTGATTCGGTGATTCAGTACTTAATCTTAAAACCTAGCCTTAATTTCTACTTCCTGCTTTTTATTTCCTCATTTGTCCGGTTTGACCCGAGACCTTGTGAAGCAGTTGCAGAGTATCGTTAAAGCATCCCCTCAAAACAATCAAAAAAATCACTACCTTTGATTATTACCTGAAATCCTAAAGGTCCCCCACCTTATTGTATTGCTCATGATATTGCGAACTATTATGAAAACTATTCTGCTGATCAGCCTTTCACTGGCTTTTTGCGGGGGAAGTTTTGCCCAAAAATATACCAAGCACCTTGAAGAAGATCAATCACAGTATATGCAGCTCAAAGGAGCTGCTGCCGGCTGTCAGATTGGACAAACAATAACAGAAATTTCTCTGAATAATGTCCGGACTTATATCCACATGGACGGACTTTTGTGGACGAACAGTGTTGGCAATGCTTCTGGTTATGAAATCCCAAAAGGCTCTGGCAAAACCTGTATTTATGCTGGTGGAATCTGGATAAGCGGGACAGATCTTAATGGCCAAATTAAACAATCTGCTATTCGATACAAAGGTGGACGAAATTACTGGCCTGGTCCGCTAATCGCTGATGGCGATGCAAAGGGAACAACTGATGTTGAAGTTTGCTATCAATACGACCGGCATTTTGAGATTACCCGTTACCAGGTGGAAACCTTTCGCAATTGGTATAATACTCCTGCAGATAAACGGGGACGAGAATATGATGGATATATTATTCCTCAGATCATTTTAGATTGGCCTGCACATGCCGATGCTTCAGTCGGGTACGACTTTTACCTTGCTCCATTCTGGGACAATAACGATGATGGACTTTATAACCCCGCTGACGGTGATTATCCCTTCTACGACCTCGACGGAGTTTTGCCCTGCGGAACTTCGCGAAAGGATAGACACCCACACTTAAAAGGAGACGGAACCTTATGGTGGGTATATAATGACGGTGGAAATATTCATTCCGGCCCTGGTGGGGAAGCAATTGGCATGGAAATCAGAGCCCAGGCATTCCAGTTCTCTACTAACGATGAGCTGAACGACATGAGTTTTTACAATTTTGAACTTATCAACCGATCAAACTATACTTTGATTGATACCTATTTCAGCCTGTATGTTGATGGTGATCTTGGTTATGCATTCGATGATTATGCTGGTTGTCATGTATCAAAAGGAATTGGATATTTTTATAACGGCGAAGAAGTTGATGGTGATGGTCAGGAATGGGCTTATGGAGCCAATCCACCAGCGATTGGATTTGATTTATTTGAAGGTCCGTACCAGGATCCTAATGGAATGGATGATTGCTCTAGTTATGATGAAGAATACAATCTTATTTGCAATGAATGCATCCTGAATGGAAATATTAACGGACTCAACTTTGGTGATGGGATTGTTGATAATGAGCGTTGGGGCATGCGGCGCTTTATGATTTATTTAGCAAATGGTGGTACGGGTCCGTGGTTTTCTGATGCAGAAACTTACAATTCCCCGAGGGGATATTGGAGAGATAATGAGCGTCTGCGCTACGGCGGAAATGGACATCCAGCTGGTGGTGGAACCGGCCCGATTACCGATTTTATGTTCCCTGGAGACTCTGATCCATGTGGCTGGGGCCAGAGTGGAATTGTAATGCCTGAGTGGACCGATGAGAATGCCGGATATAAACCTGCAGACCGCCGGCTCGTCCAATCATCCGGACCATTCATAATGGAACCAGGGGCCATCAATGATATTACTATCGGGGTAATCTGGGCACGATCTTATGATGGGGGATTATTTGCTTCTGTGGATAAAATGCTACTTGCTGATGAGAAAGCCCAACGACTATTTGACAACTGCTTCAAGGTTATTGATGGTCCGGATGCACCGGAATTAACTATTATTGAGCAAGATCAAAAGCTGACCTTTCATATATGGAATAAACCAAATTCCAATAACCATCTTGAAGCATACAAAGAAAGAGATCCTTCAATTATTTGTCCCGTAACTGATCCTGAATGTGATGTATTTTACTCTTTCCAGGGATACCAGATATGGCAGCTTAAAAACCACACAGCATCTGTCTCTGATGCCACCGAACAAGATGACAACAAGGCACGCCTGATATTCCAATGTGATATTCGCGATGGGATCAGACAGATAATTAACTTTGAATGGAACCAGCAAATGCAGGCAAGCGTTCCGAGAATTAAAGTTGAAGGGGCCGACCTTGGGATAGAGCATTCCTTTGTTGTCGAAAAAGACCTTTTCTCAGCTGATGAAAATCTCCTCATTAATTTTAAAGACTACTTCTACGTGGCCGTAGCTTATGCCCATAATAATTTCAAACAATATGATCAGAGTAATCCTGACAGGCTTGAGGGACAAAAACTTCCTTATAAAGCAGGAAGAAAAGGTGCTGGTGGTCCGATAAAAGTATACAAAGCCACTCCGCATAAAATTGATGCAGAAATGGGAGGAAGTCTTATTCGCTCAGGGTTTGGCGATTCTCCTGAAATTACTCAGGTTGAGGGACATGGAAATGGGGTAAATGTTCTTGACATGACCAAAGGAAGTCACGATGCCATCATGTTCGGGCCTCCATGGAAAACAGATGAGATCACTTATGAAGCCGGCAAAGGACCAATCTCTGTTAAAGTTGTTGACCCGATAAATGTTTTCCCTGACTCTTACACTCTGAAGTTTGACTCAACAGAACATTTTGTGGGAAGCTACATGAACGGGAAAGTGGTCACTTCCAACTGGTATATCTTCAACAGCACCCACGATACCGTATTTTCTGAGGCCACAACCAGCAGGAATTATGATCAGCTGATTCTCAAATGGGGACTGTCGATCAACATCACTCAGCAAGAAATACCTTTCAAGCCTGGAGCCATTAACAACGGCTTTCTGGAAGCCAGCATTGAGTTTGAGAATCCTGCAGATCCATGGTTATGGTTTATCCCTGATGACGACCGTTCTGGTCCGAGAAACTGGATCCGTTCAGGATATGTTGGTGGATATGTTGGTAGCGATTACTCCGGCGACCTCAATGCAGTTTATGAGAATGTTCTAGGTGGAACCTGGGCTCCCTTCAAACAAGCCTATATTGGCAGCAATGGGGTTTCCAACTCGTCTGCCCGTGCAGCAATTGACACCAAGCGTCAACGACTGGCAAATGTGGACTTATACATCACAACAGATCGAAGCAAATGGACGCGTTCACCTGTATTAGAGACAACAGATGATGAAGCCCTTTCCATTGGTAATGCAAAAAAGTTTGAGTTACGAATTGCCCAGTCGATCGACCAGATGGGTAAGCCTGCAGATATAGGTATTGGAATTGACAGCTTCAACATGGAGGCTGCAAACTACCTGAGTGAGACAGGATTAGGCTGGTTTCCCGGATATGCAATCGATGTGGAAACAGGCGAACGTTTGAACATTGTTTACGGAGAAAGCTCCTGGCTCACCGGAGACAATGGAGCAGATATGATGTGGAACCCATCACCAAGAGAAGGCTCAAAGCTTTATATGGGGAGTGGTGGCCTTAGTCATGAAGGCGTGTACTTTGGCGGAAAGCATTTTATCTACATCATGGGCCACAACGCCACCAAAACAATCCGCGATACTTATTATTTTCCGGCTTATGACGGTGGTCAGTTCTTTCTTAAAAAGATTGCGGATACAAGAAACCGATACAGGATTCGTGAGTTGCTTGTCAATGCCATGTGGTGCTCAATCCCGATTCTGGACTCCACATATTACAATGAAGATGATGTTGAAAATGATCCCTATGGATTCATCAAGTCTGATGTTAAACTACGCTTCCGCGTGGTGGGCCAGTATTGTGTCGATGCACTTGAATATGCCGAGCCAGACTCTCTGACTCAAAACAGCAACAAACCCATGTACTCCTTCAGTACAGTTAAGATTGCCACATTGCACAATCAGAAGGATATTGCTTTAAAGTCTCTCGATCTTATCCGTGTAGTCCCAAATCCATACTATGGATATAGTACATATGAGTCTGTAAACTCAGGAAGCCTGGTAAAGGTCACCAATCTGCCAAAAAACTGCACAGTCTCCATCTTCTCACTAAACGGAAACCTGGTTAGAAGAATCACCAAAGACTCAGATCAATCCTACATAAACTGGGACATAAAAAACCAATATGGCAAACCGGTAGCAAGTGGTGTTTACATTTTCCACATAGATGCACCGGGTATTGGCGAGAAGATCGTAAAATGGTTTGGGATTTGATACGGGGGATTGGTTAATTGGTTGATTGGTTACTTGGGGAATTGGTAACTGAGTCACTGAGTCACCGAATAACTGAGTCACCGAATAACCGATTTCCCCTTTTTCTCACTAAATTTACCTCCCTAATCCGTAAACGTATGCAAACTTATCACTTCCTCGCTTTTGATCTTGGTGCCAGCAGCGGCAGAGCTATTCTGGGGAGTCTGGCTAATAAAAAGATCACTCTTAAGGAAATTCATCGGTTTGAGAATCAGATGATTCTGCGTGAAGGCCATTATTATTGGGATATCCGATCATTGTTTTCAGAAATAAAACTTGGATTAAAGAAATGCATTAATCATGAAGGCATTACCCCGCATTGTCTGGGGATCGATACCTGGGGAGTTGATTTTGGCTTATTGGATTATACCGGACAGTTATCAGGAGACCCCTTTGCTTACAGGGATAGCTTGACAGATAAAGCTATTGATGAAGTTTTGGAAGAGATTCCCGGAGAAAGTCTTTACCAGAAAACAGGAATCCAATTCATGCAGTTTAATTCCTTATTTCAACTCTGGAGTCTGAAAAAGCAGTATCCCGATCGCCTTCTTAGTGCCGATAAGGTTTTGTTTATGCCAGACCTACTGAGTTTCTTTCTAACCGGAGTTTCCTATTCTGAATATACTATTGCTTCAACTTCACAGATGCTGAATCCTGAGAAAGCAAGATGGGACATGGCCTTACTACATCAATTAGGCATACCAACTCACCTGCTCGAAGACATTGTAGAGCCAGGAACGGTGATAGGAAATCTCAAGCCGGAACTACAGGCAGAATTGGGAATCGGACCTATTCCTGTAGCGGCAGTGGCTGCTCATGACACCGCCTCGGCAATTGCAGCCATTCCTGCCAAAGGAAAAGACTGGGCCTACCTCAGTAGCGGAACATGGTCGTTGCTGGGCATTGAGCTTGACAAACCATGTCTTTCCGAGGAAGCCTACGAAGCAGCTTTTACTAATGAAGGTGGAGTTGATTCAACTATTCGCTTTCTGAAAAATATTACCGGTCTCTGGCTATTGTCAGAGTGTAAAAAGATTTGGGATCAGAACAAAAAATACTCTTTTGCAGATCTGGCAATACTCAGCGAGTCTGCTCCTGCTTTTGTATCTATGGTTGATCCTGATTGTCCGGAGTTTTCAAATCCCGACAATATGGTAAGCAGCATACAGAATTATTGTCTTAAAACTAATCAACCTGTCCCTGAATCCATTGCAGAAATCAGTCGGTGTATTTTCGAAAGTCTGGCTCTGAAATATAAATCAACTCTGGACAAACTCATCAAGGTTACCGGCAGGTCGGTCAAACGAATTCACCTGATTGGGGGTGGATCAAAGAACCAGGTACTATGTCAATATACCGCAAATGCAACCAGAATGGAAGTTATTGCCGGACCGGCAGAAGGTACTGCCTTGGGAAACATTCTAATGCAAGCAAGATCATTAGGAATTATTGACAGTTTGGATGAAATGCGCGATATTGTAGCGAGCAATGTAGAAACTCAAATATATAACCCTCAGAATCAAAAAGCATGGGATACAGCTTTCAGCAGGTTTGAAACAATAACAAGCAGTTATTAATGGATAATTAACTCACTTATGGTCAATAAAAAGTACTTATTAGGTTTAGATATAGGCTCATCATCGGTTAAAGCAGCATTAGTAGATGCAGATACCGGAAAAGCTATTGCATCTGCACAAGCTCCTGATTTTGAGATGCCTATCCATGCTCAAGAGCCAGGATGGGCAGAGCAATCACCAATCTGCTGGTGGGATCATTGCAAAGATGCCATTGAAAAGATTCAAGCACTGGGTTTTCAAAAGGATTCTATAGTTGCAATCGGCATTTCCTATCAGATGCACGGTTTGGTAATCGTGGACAAGAATCTGAACCCTTTGAGGGCCTCCATTATCTGGTGCGACAGTCGTTCTGTTGAGATTGGTGAAACAGCTTTTGAACAAATGGGTAAAGAAAAAGCTCTCAGCACCGTGTTAAATAGTCCGGGGAATTTCACAGCCGCCAAGCTGGCCTGGGTCAAACAAAATGAACCTGAATTGTATCAGCAGATTTATAAGATCATGCTTCCAGGTGATTTTATTGCGTCTAAGCTTACTGGCGAAGTTAACACAACAACTGGTGGACTATCAGAAGGGATACTATGGGATTTCAAGAATAACACACCTTCTGAAGAAGTCATTAAAGCTTTGGATCTCGACTCCCGGCTTCTCCCTGATCTGGTACCTGCTATTGGTCATCAGGGCACAGTTTCTCACCAAGCATCCTTGGAAACGGGTTTACCAGCAGGCATTCCTGTGACATACAGAGCAGGAGACCAACCCAATAATGCACTGAGTCTGAATGTGTTTGAGCCAGGTGAACTGGCAGCAACGGCTGGCACATCAGGTGTCATATATGGCATTCTTGACCGCATCGTTCCCGATCCTGCTGGTCGGGTTAATCTGTTTGCACATGTTAATCACACAAAAGAGATCACAAGACTAGGGGTTTTGCTTTGTGTTAATGGCACAGGCATTCAGTACAGTTGGCTTCGGAATCAACTTTTCGGACAAGAAATTTCTTATAGCGACATGAATAAATGGGCAGAAGCTGTTGGCCCTGGCGCAGACAATCTACGGATATTCCCATTTGGAAATGGGGTAGAAAGGTTACTCCAGAATCAGGATTACGGAGGCAAAATCCTGAATCTGGATTTCAATCGACACAGCAAATCTCATCTGGTAAGAGCAGCCCAGGAAGGAATAATCTTTGCATTGAACTATGGTTTTGAGACCATGCGTGAGATGGGAGTCAAAACTAATGTGGTAAAAGCCGGATCTGCCAATATGTTTTTGAGTAATCTATTTGCTCAGATATTTGCCTCGGTTACAAACACCCATGTTGAACTATATGATACTGATGGAGCAACCGGTGCAGCAAGAGCGGCAGGTATTGGTGCTGGAATATTTAGCAATAGCCAGGAAGCATTCTCAGCCCTGAAAAAGATTAAAGAAATTCAACCGGATACCAATTTGATAAAAATTTATGAAGATATTTATGGTGAATGGAAGAATGAGTTAGAAAACCAATTAAACCTTAGATAAGCAATGAGTAATACAGAATATTTTCCCGGAATAGAAAAAATTATTTACGAAGGGGCTTCAACAGAAAATCATCTTGCCTTCAGGTATTATGATGAAAACTTTGTGGTTGCCGGAAAAACCATGAAAGAGCATTTTCGTTTCGCCATGGCATATTGGCACAGCATGTGTAATGCAGGATCAGATCCATTCGGACCAGGAACCAGAAAATTCACCTGGGATGTATCTGCTGATCCAATGAAAAATGCCAAAGCCAAACTCGACGCTGCTTTTGAGTTTATGGGTAAAATGGGTATCCCGTATTACTGTTTCCATGATCGCGATATGGCTCCTGAAGGAGAGTCGATAGCAGAATCTGAGGCCAATCTCAAAGAGCTGGTAGAGCTGGCAGGTGAAAAACAGCAGGAAACCGGCATTCAACTTCTATGGGGAACAGCAAATTTGTTTTCACATCCGAGGTATATGAATGGAGCTGCAACCAATCCCGATTTCCAGGTGGTAACACACGCTGCTGCTCAAGTTAAGACAGCTCTCGAAGCAACTCATAAACTCGGCGGACAAAACTATGTATTCTGGGGTGGACGAGAAGGCTACGGATTCTTGTTGAATACAGACATGAAAAAGGAGCTTGACCACATGGGCAGATTCTTGCAGATGGCACGTGATTATGGCAGGGAAATTGGTTTTGAGGGAACATTCCTTATTGAGCCCAAACCTATGGAGCCAATGTTGCATCAGTATGATTTTGATGCCGCAGCAGTATTAGGATTCCTGCATAAATACGGATTAGAAAACGATTTTAAACTCAATATAGAAGCAAATCATGCGACTTTAGCCAATCACAGTTTTGCCCACGAACTAAGGGTTTGCGCCGATGCTGGCATGCTAGGAAGCATTGATGCCAATCACGGAGAATCCCTGAATGGATGGGATACTGATAATTTTCCAACTAATCTGTATGAAGCTATTGAAGCTATGATTGTTGTTCTTGAATCAGGTGGACTTGAAAAGGGAGGATTCAATTTTGATGCAAAACTCAGAAGAAATTCAACCGATCCGGAAGATCTTTTCATAGCTCATATTGCCGGAATGGACACCTTTGCCAGAGCTTTGATGATTGCTGAAAAATTACTCACCGAGAAACGGATAATGGACTTCCGCGAGAATCGATATAGCAGCTTTAAATCAAATGAAGGTCAGGCATTTGAGTCTGGATCACTATGTTTTGATGAGCTTGCAAACCTCGCCAGCGAATATGGTGAACCTGAGTTGCAATCAGGCAAACAAGAACTAATTGAATCAATAATTAACTCCAGTATTTAGACAAAAGCTGTTAAAGAATGTTAAGAATCCTGACATTCAGCTTTATGATCTGAAATTGTCATTACTTTCATCTAAAAATAAATCATAAGCAATGAAAACTGTACAAATAACTAAGAATCTGAGCTTGTTTCTACTACTCGCATTTATGGTAGGATCAACACAAGCACAATTCAGTCGCAGAGCACAACTCCGCTGGGCTGATGATAGCCATTATTATGAAACTCAAAAAGATAAAAATGACAAGAGCGTTTTGATGCTGGTGGATGTTGTAAGCGGAAAAGCTAAAAAAGTTAAAGGAAAACAAGCTGCAACAAGAACAGCCACTACAGCTGTTCAGGTGAAGTATGGAGAAATTTATCTTAGTACTCCTGGTATTGATAAAGATCGTCAGCTAACTGCCAATCCCGGACAAGAAAGAAATCCCAGGTTCTCAAATGACAAAAAAAGAATTGCTTTCACCCGCGATCATGATCTATATGTGTTGGATATTGAAACCGGACTGGAAAGACGAATCACAACAGATGGCACTAATCTGATCTATAATGGATATGCTTCCTGGGTATATTATGAGGAAATACTTGGAAGAGGATCAAGGTATGCTGCTTTTTGGTGGTCTCCTGATGGAAACAAGCTGGCTTTTCTTCGTTTTGATGATACACAAGTTCCACTTTTCACACTGATGAGAGCAGACAGTTTACACGGAGCTCCTGAATTCACAAGATATCCAAAACCCGGTGATCCAAATCCAAAAGTAAAACTGGGAATTGCAGATTTGGATAAGGGAACAGTTACCTGGGCCGATTTTGATGAAAATGTTGACCAATATATTGCATGGCCATTCTGGAAACCCAACAGTAGTGAGTTGCTTATCCAGGTGTTAAACCGTGATCAGAACGATATGAAGTTATTTATGGTAAATCCTGAAACAGGAGGTACAAAAAAGATCTATAACGAGCAGCGAAAAACATGGATTAACTTCTATGAAGATATTCGTGTTCTTGAAGATGGGTCTGGATTTATTCTGAGAAGCTGTAAAAGCGATTGGATGAATTTATACTATCATGACTGGAGTGGTAAACAGATAGCGCAACTGACCAATTTTGACTTCAGGGTTACAAGAATTAATAGTATCGATGAGCAGAATGATCTTGTGTATTTGACTGCTACAGGCGAAGAATCCACCGAGAGTCATGCCTACAGAGTTAACCTGGATGGAACAAATCTGGTTCAACTCACTGAAGGTGCAGGCGCTCACTCAGTCAGTATATCCCCGGGTGGTTCATATCTGATTGATACTTGGAGCAGTGTGTATCAACCAGGCAAAAAGGAAGTTCGAGACTCAAACGGTAAATTTGTAAGAGTAATCAGCGAAACTGAATTTACTTATGATCCTGCGAAGCATACCAAAACAGATCTTGTTCGGATAATGACCCCGGATGGATTTAATCTACCCGCAACCATTACTCTTCCTTTGAACTTTGACCCAAGCAAGAAATATCCGGTTGTTTTTAGTATTTATGGTGGTCCAAATTCAGGAGGCGTTCGCAATAGCTTCCGCGATAGCCGGGCCGGATGGTATGCTCAAAACGATATTATTGAGTTTTCAATTGCTCACAGAGCATCAGGACACTTTGGCAAAAAAGGCCTTGATTATATGTGGAGAAACCTGGGTAAATGGGAGATTCTGGATTATGCCGAAGGAGTAAAGTGGTTACGTCAGCAACCTTATGTGGATGCAAATCGAATGGGTATCACAGGAGGTTCATACGGTGGATACACAACTGCAATGGCATTAACTTCAGGTGCAGAATACTGGACACATGGTATTGCCAATTTATCAGTTACCAGCTGGAGACTGTATGATAACGTTTACACCGAGCGCTTCATGGATACTCCTCAGCAAAACAAAAAAGGATACGATGCAGGATCTGTAATGACCCATGCCGATAAGCTCAAAGGAAAATTGAGGATAGTTCATGGCGAGATGGATGATAATGTTCATATGCAAAACTCGCTTCAGCTAATTAGCAAATTACAAGATCTGAACAAGGAATTTGAATTCATGATCTATCCTAATGGTCGTCATGGCTGGGGAGGAAACAAAGCTATCCATAACAGAAATGAACAGTACAAATTCTG
>JAGLDP010000135.1 GCA_023145515.1 Bacteroidales bacterium | reverse complement strand
GTTTGGGGAAAAGAAGAAGAAGTTTCACTTTTAGAAGTTTTAAATAGTGGTGTTTGGTCTTATAACGGTCCAAAAGAACGAGAATTTAATAAATTATTTGCTGAATTTACTGGTACAAAATATTCAATTTGTACAGTAAACGGAACCATCACTTTACTATTGGCTCTAGAAGCTTTGGGTATAGGTGTTGGTGATGAAGTAATTTTACCAGGATTAACATGGCAAGCAACAGCAGCAACTATTATAGATGTGAATGCTACACCAGTTATGGTAGATGTTTGTGAAGATACATGGTGTATTGATCCTAAGGAAGTGGAAAAGGCAATTACGCCTAGAACCAAAGCAATTATTCCAGTTCATCTATATGGAAGTTTTGCCGACATGGATGCCATCATGGATATTGCGAAAAGACATAAACTCTTTGTGATAGAAGATTGTGCCCACAAAACCGGAGGAGAATGGAGTGGGAGAAAAGCTGGTAGTATTGGTGATATCGGTAGTTTCAGCTTCCAATTGTCGAAACATCTGACAGCAGGCGAAGGAGGAGCAATGACCACTAATAATCCTCTTTTTGCTGAGAAACTTGATGCTTTGAGAAACTGCGGCAGAAGACCTGAAACAGAAGAGTATTCACAGGAAATTAAAGGAGCTGGTTTTTATAGCGATGAGGGAA
Source organism: Bacteroidales bacterium (assembly GCA_023145515.1). Taxonomy (GTDB): domain Bacteria; phylum Bacteroidota; class Bacteroidia; order Bacteroidales; family UBA12481; genus JABHCC01. The sequence goes on along the minus strand of JAGLDP010000135.1, from coordinate 6,481 downwards.
ACTTCATACAGTCGGGTAATTATCGAATAACGGAGTTTCAAGCTGCTATCTTGGTTGAAGCAATGAAAAGATTACCTGAACAAAATAGCGTAAGAGATAATAATGGACTATATATGAACTCTCTCCTGCAGGACCTAATCGGAGTGAGCCCCATGCGTCGCGATAAAAGAGAAACCAAAGAGGCATATTTCAATTTTGCCTTCAGATACCATAAGGATGAATTCAATGGACTGCCAGTTGAGATATTCAGGAAGGCTCTTGAGCATGAATTAGGAATTGGGGTTGACAGTAGCTATGAACCATTAAATATTTGCTCACTCTACGTGCCTTTAACAAAGCCAACACGTTATAAATTAAGTGATAAGCAATGGGCAGAAATCGATCCATCCAGATTTAAGCTGCCTGTATGTGAGAGAGTTTTTAAAGAAGAGTCAGTATGTCTCCCTCATAAAATTCTTTTGGGAAGCCAATCGGATATGGATATGATAGCTAAGGCGATAGAAAAGATTAGAATGAACTCGGCAGAACTGATTAAATGATATCGCTATGAACAGATTGAATATTGCCATAATTGGTACAGGATATATTGCTCATTATCATGCACGTGCCTTGCAATTAATGCCTAATGTGGAGATTGTGATAGTGGTTGATACTCAGCCTGATAATGCTGAGAAGTTTGCCCGGGAATACAAAATCAAAGAGACAGCAACAGATGCTATGGCGCTTGTTAACAGACCTGATATCAATGCAGTTCTGATACTCACTCCCAATAAATTCCATGCTCCTTACGCAATTGAGTTCTTAAGCAGGGGCAAAGATGTGTTTATGGAAAAACCAATGGCCATGAATGCTGTTGAAGGAAATCAAATTATCAAAGTCTCAAAAAGGACTGGTCAACTCGTTATGGTTGGCCACATGTGGCGATTTGATACTGAAGTAGATTATATCAAAAGCGTTGTTGATTCTGGTCGACTAGGAAAGATTGTCAAGACTAAAGGGTATGGAATCCATGAAAACTGGGGCCCATCTGGTTGGTTTACTCAAAAAGAACTGGCTGGTGGGGGAGCATTAGCCGATATGGGGGTTCATGCAATTGATACCGTCAGATATATTCTGGGTGATCCTAAACCTCTATCAGTATATGCAACTATTGATACCCAATATGGTAACTATGATGTAGATGATAGCGGTATTGTTATAATCAATTGGGATAATGGTGTTCATACAATTATTGAAAGTGGCTGGTGGCATCCCCATATGGATGGTGTTGAAGCTGCAACCCGTTTGTATGGAACCAAAGGATATGGTAGTGTATTTCCTACTTATTTCAAAGCCGACGAAGGTAAATTTAAGGAGGAGCATACCCCTCAAGAACCACTAAAAACTGAACATTGCGATCAAAGTATTTATAATCGCCAAATGAAGCATTTTATTGACTGTGTCATATCACGAAAACATCCTTCACCTGGACTTACTGAGGGACAAACTGTTTTGGATATTATTGATGCTGCTTACTTGTCAGCTGAGAAAAACGAACTTATACGAATATAGAGAAACTATAAAAATAGAACTAATGAGAAAAAAGAATCTGCAATTGCTTTGTTTGTTGACTGCCTTAATAATTCCTTTCATGCTCGGTTCTTGCACGAAAAAGGTCGAAGTTGTTACACCAGAAACAGCCTTGCAAAGATATTTGAATAATGAAGATGAATCATTTTCATTCGAGCTTTCAGGATCTGTTAGTCGTGATGATCTGGTAGCATATTCCCTAATTCTTACTTCACAGCAGTGGCGTGAGCATACATGGAAGCACAGACTTACGATTTTAGTTCCGAATGAAAACAATCATGATGGTGCCTTATTATTTATTACAGGAGGGAAAAATAAGGATGGTGAACCTGTTAAACGCAGTGGCGATGATGATATAGTTAAATCATTGTCTTATCTGGCTGTTAAGAATAAAGCTATGATTGCAATAATATGGCAAACACCAAACCAACCTCTTTATGATGATCTTACTGAAGATGAATTAATTTCGTTCACACTGCACAATTTTAAGAATGACGGAGATTATACCTGGCCTTTACTCTTTCCAATGGTAAAAACTGCTGTTCGTTCAATGGATGCCGTTCAAAAGTTTTCAGAAGAAAACCTTAATCACAAAATATCAAGCTTTGTCTTAACAGGTGCATCGAAAAGAGGATGGACAACCTGGTTAACAGGTGCACATGACAAACGTGTTAAGGCAATTGCACCTATGGTAATAGATGTACTCAATATGCCAGTCAACCTCAAATATCAAATTACCGTTTGGGATGATTATAGTGTTCAAATTCAGGATTATGTAGATTTGGGTATTCCGCAAGGTGTCGATACAGAGAGTGGTAGGAGTATTTCTACCATGGTTGATCCGTATTCATATCGTCATAAACTCACTATGCCCAAGCTAATATTCATTGGTACTAATGATGAATACTGGCCTGTTGACGCTATTAAACATTATCTGGATGATATCCCTGGTGAGAATTATATTCATTATGTGCCGAATGCTGGTCATGATCTGAATGGAGGAGAGCAGGCTTTTCGAGCTTTGAGTGCTTTCTTTGGAAGAACCTTGTCTAATGAAGGATATCCCATTTGCGATTGGAGTATCTCTGAGACTGAGGAACAGTTTTCTCTAACAGTGATGAAATCTCCAGAGGAATTTCTTGGTGCTTTAATCTGGACAGCTGATTCGCAAGACCGCGATTTTCGTGATGAGCTTTGGAGTAGCAATGCTGTTACAACTGTAAGTCAGGATCAGGTTGAAGTTCAAGTGAATTATCCGGAATCAGGATTTCGTGCTTTTTATTTAGATTTAAGATACTCCGACCCAAACGGTGGGGAGTACACAAAAAGCACAAAGATGTTCGTTGTTGATGATGAGAAATTTCTAGTTGACTAAGCAAAAAAAAGAATATCATGGACTATAAAGGGATATACAAAATCTTTGATGCAGAGAAGATTAAAACTTATCCCGTATCAGAGCGCACTAATAAATTTAAGCTAAGTGATCTGCTTAAACCTGAAGATATTGATAGAATGTCTTTTGATGTGTCAGAAGAAGCTGAAGGTAATATAAGCCTTCTTGCCCGAGAGATTATTTCTGCCAGAGAGAAGAATAATCCGGTTTTATTTTTCACAGGAGGCCATTTGATTAAAAATGGACTAAGTGGTTTGCTTGGAGATCTTGTAAAACGTGGACTAATAACTATGATCTCTGGTAATGCTGCTACTTCGATTCATGACTTTGAACTGGCATTAATAGGAGAAACCAGCGAGTATGTTCCGCAAGCCCTGGAAAAAGGCCAATTTGGGATGGCTTATGAATTCAACTACATCAATGCTGCCATTAACCTGGGTGATAAATATTGTCTTGGATATGGAGAAGCAGTTGGAAAAATGATTTGTGATAAACAATTCAGAGATGAGGCCGTTAAAACTCTTAAGCCAGACCATCCATCTTTTGAATTCATGCATCCTGATATCAGCTTGCAGGCTATTTGTTATGAAAATAAAGTGCCTTTGACCATTCATGTTGGTATTGGTACAGATGTTATTGACCAGCATGCATATTTCGATGGCAGAGCAAAAGGTGGGTGTTCAGGCCGGGACTTCCTGATTTATGCTAAGGAAATATCTGAACTTACTGAAGGAGGAGTTGTATTAAATGTAGGTAGTGCAGTTACCGGACCTGAAGTATTTCTGAAGGCTGCTTCAATGGCTGGTAATATTGGAAATATTCCGAAAGGAATTATCACTGCCAATTTTGATCTGAGAACATATAATCCTGATGATTTTACCAATGAAAATGCGGTAGGTTATTATTATCGTGATCAGAAGAGTATTGTTACCAGGGTTCCTCAAGCTTATGGAGGACAAGGTTATTACGTTGGAGGAAATCAAAAACAAACGCTTCCATTGCTGTATAAAAAATTACTACAACTTCTATAGCTTAACACTATTATTATCTTACAAATGAAAAGAAACCGAATAGAAGAAATCCTTACTAAAATCAGTGATGTGAAGATCGCTGTTTATGGTGATTTTTGTCTTGATGCCTATTGGCTGATGGATCCAGACGGCTCAGAAGTATCTGTTGAGACAGGATTGCAAGCGGAGTCAGTATCTAAACAGAGCTATTCTCCGGGAGGAGCAGGTAATATAGTGGCTAACCTGGCAGCATTAAACCCTTCATCCATCAAAGTGATTGGTGTGGTGGGTAATGATATTCATGGACGTGAACTCTCTGCACAGCTACGCGACCTTGGGGCTAATACTGATGCCTTGATTATCCAGAACGAAGTTTTCGACACCTATACATACACCAAAAAATACTACGGAGAAAAGGAAGATCCCCGGATTGATTTCGGATTAAAAAACAAGCGATCTGAGGCAACTGATGCGGCTATCTTGCAGAGTCTGAAAAATGCCCTGGAAAACTATGATGCTCTGATTTTTAACCAACAGGTAGCCGGAAGCATTACAAACATGTCGTTTATTGAGGAGGTAAACAAACTTTTCATGCAGTACAACGATAGAATTGTTGTGCTTGATTCACGCCATTTCAATGCCAGCTTCAAGAATGTGTATCGGAAGACAAATGAGATTGAAATAGCAGTGCTTAATGGCGAAGATGTTGATCCTCAATTCTATATCTCTCTTGATGAAGCTAAAGAGTTCGGCCGTAGAATTTTTAAGCAATATGAAAAACCAGTCTTCGTTACATGTGGCGAACGGGGTATTTTAAGTATCGACTCATCCGGGATTACTGAGATTCCTGGTTTGCAATTATTAAATCGACTTGACACAGTGGGGGCAGGAGATACTACTATCAGTGCACTGTCTTTGTGCCTGGCAGCAAAAGTTACACCTGCTGAATCAGCCCATTTTGCCAACCTGGCTGCTGGGGTTACCGTCCAGAAACTATTAACCACCGGAACAGCTAATGGAGATGAGATCAAGGTCTTGAACGATGATGCTGATTATAACTATCAGCCTGAGCTTGCTATGGATATATCACAGGCCCAATATGTGCCAGATTCTGAAATTGAATTGTGTACTAGTCATGTAATCTCAAAACCAGAAAATATCAAGCATGTCCTTTTTGACCACGATGGAACCATAAGCACCTTAAGGCAAGGGTGGGAGGAAGTTATGGAGCCTGTTATGGTAAAAGCTATAATGGGAAAAAGAGGTGAGTTGTTATCTGGCAGCCTCTTTAAAAAGATATATAATCAAGTTGTCGAGTTCATCGATGCTTCAACAGGAATACAAACCATTTTGCAAATGGAATCACTTGTCAAAATGGTTGATGAATTCAATATTGTTCCAAAAGAGGAAATACTGGATAAGTTTGGCTATAAGAAGATCTTTAATGATGATCTGATGGCCATTATCTCAGAAAGATTAGAGAAACTTGTTAGCGGACAGCGAAATGTGGCTGATTACACCCTTAAAGGAGCAGTGAAGTTTCTGGAGGCACTAAAAGAAAGGGGAATTAAACTCTATCTTGCTAGTGGTACTGATAAAGAAGATGTTATAAATGAAGCCAGGATGCTTGGGTATGCCCACTTGTTTGATGGTGGCATCTATGGTTCAGAGAATGATATTAAGAAGTACTCAAAAAAGATGATTATTAACAAAATCATAAAGGATAATAATCTTAAAGGTAATGAGCTTGTCGTTTTTGGCGACGGTCCTGTTGAGATCAAAGAGTGTGTCAAGGCTGGCGGAATTGCTGTAGGAGTATCTAGTGATGAGATCAGAAGATATGGTGATAACCTTGAAAAACGAACAAGATTGATCAAGGCTGGAGCAGATATGATTATTCCAGACTTTTCACAGACCAACAAATTGCTTGATTTTTTGTTTAACAATTGATAATTATGGATACAAAGCTTCATTCACAAGAGTATTATTTGGGATTTGATATTGGAGGAACAAAATGTAGCCTTGTTTTAGGCGATAAAGAGTTTAATCTGATTGAGAAGATTGTTTTTCCCACCAGAACGGAAAGAGGCTACCGCGAAATACTGGATGAATTTACCAGTCATGCTCACGGTCTACTGGAGAAATACGGTAAAAACCACCTGGTTAAAATTGGAATTAGTTGTGGAGGTCCTCTTGACTCAAAAGAAGGAATCATTTACTCTCCACCCAATTTGCCCGGATGGGATTCAGTACCAATTGTTGAAATTTTTGAAAAGGAATTTGGTGTTGATGTTGAGGTTCAGAATGATGCTAATGCCTGCGCATTGGCTGAGTGGATGATGGGTGCAGGAGTCGGGACACAAAACATGATTTTTCTGACTTTTGGTACAGGTATGGGAGCCGGACTGATTCTAAACGGAAAGCTTTATGCCGGAACAAATGATTTAGCAGGGGAAGTAGGACATATAAGAATGGCTGAAGATGGTCCGGTAGGCTTTGGAAAAGCAGG
>JAGLDP010000134.1 GCA_023145515.1 Bacteroidales bacterium | reverse complement strand
TAGTGGCGGTGGAATTGCTCAATTAGCCAAAGACAGGATTTCTGAAGGTGTTACAGCTAAAGAGGTATTTGAGGCTGCAATTTCTGGTGATGTTGTTGCAGAGGAGATCGTGAAAATTTCTGCTGAATATTTGGGGAAAGGACTGGCTATTTTAATTGATATCCTGAATCCTGAATGTATTGTTATTGGAAGTATATATGCCAGAAATGAAGATATTTTAAAGCCGTATATTGAAAAGATTTTAAGTCGTGAAGCAATTCCTGCAGCTAATAAAGTATGTAAAATTGTGCCGGCAGCATTAGGAGAATCGATAGGTGATTACGCTGCACTTAGTGTGGCAATGAATTGAGATTCAAGAACAAATAGAAAAATGAGAGAAGAAGTTTGTATAAATGACCTTATTAAACGCTATTCCGCACTTGAATCTTGCGTGGGGGATATCGAGGAGGCTATACAGGTAATCATCGCATGCTATTCAAATAATGGAAAACTCTTGATTTGTGGTAATGGGGGAAGCTGTGCTGATGCTGATCACATGGTGGGAGAGCTGATGAAAAGTTTTGAAAAACAGCGTCCTGTAAATGATGAACTAAGGAATAAACTGTCATCTGTTTCTAAGGAGAGAGGTAGCAGTATTGCTGGTCGATTACAAAAGGCTCTACCTGCGATTTCATTAAACGCACATTCTGCACTGTATTCTGCTATTGCAAATGATATAGATGCAGAGATTGTTTTTGCTCAGCAAGTACTAGGATATGGAGAAAAGGGTGATATATTGATCGCTATCAGCACATCAGGAAACTCCCAGAATGTTATCGATGCAGCAATAACTGCCAAAGCGCTTGGATTAATGGTTATTTCACTAAGCGGACAAAGTGGAGGTATGATGAAACAATACAGTGATATCGCCGTTTGTGTTCCAGCTGATAACACTGCAGAAGTACAGGAGTTTCATTTGCCGGTTTATCACACAATTTGCAAAATGGTAGAAAAGTCGTTCTTTATGAGAAAATAACAGTTATAATTGTTAATATATGCATAGAAAACAGACCTTATCTGAGAGGTGAAGAGATAAGTAATTTTGAAGAACTGTCCAATGAAAGACAATCAGTTTCCCATTAGGTTTTATTTAAAGCTTGTAAGTGACATATAGATATGCAGGAGCAACAAAACATAGAATGGAAAGAGAGCTGGCGAGATGAATACCTGAAATGGATTTGTGGATTTGCAAACGCTCAAGGAGGGAAAATATTCATTGGAAAGAACGACAAAGGTAAAGTGGTTGGAATTGCAAATGCCAAAAAGTTAATGGATGACCTTCCAAACAAAATTGTTACCAACCTAGGGATAATTTGTGATATTAACTTGTCAGAAGAAAACAAAAAACAATTCATTGAAATAATTGTAGAATCCTATCCAAACCCGGTAAATTATAAAGGACAATATCATTACCGCAGCGGTAGTACAAAACAAGAGCTAAAAGGGGTTACAGGAAAAGGTACTTATTACAATTTAAAGGGGCAATAATGGGGCAATTCAAAAGTAAAGGGATGTTATAAATGCTAGAATATCAAAACGATAAGATTTAATCAAAGGGGCAATAAAGGGGCAAATAGTATTGCAATGAATGGTCTACACAGCAAAGCACTTTTGCAATTTGAACAAGCCAACGCCAAATATGCTTTTAGAAAAACACGAAATATACAATTATGACAAATAGATGGTTTGATGAACACTATAATAGACTGATAGTCATAGCAATAATTTTCATGTTCTTTTTTATTGCTTATGTTTTTCATTATCCAATTCAGATTATTGATGCTCTGAGTTCAGAAGTAGTACCGGGTTTTGGAGTTAAAATATCGACCTGGCGAGTGATCTTTGAACCATTTATTGGAATCTTTCTATTCTATCTGAGAGCAGATCAGCCAATTCTGCAATTCACGATGCTATTGATCTGGATATTGGTTTTTTATTTGTTTGCTGTGGTAAGGGTTCAAGTGCTTGATAGAGATAAGGGTTTGTCTAAAACTGTATTAAGGAGCATTCTTGTATGGTTGAAGAATTCACCTCTGATTATTATCATCTGGCTTGGAATACTGATCTTTATCATTTTTGTGCCTATTCCGGCAAATACAATTTCTAATGATAGTGAGAATGCCGTATTGATTAACACTCACAGCCACACAGAATACAGCCATGATGGAATAATCTCTCAGAAAGGACTTCAGAAATGGCATGGCAAGCATAACTTCGATGCCTTTTTTATTACCGACCATAATCATCATGAAAAGACTATGGAAGCTGTGCAGTCTCAACGAGAGGGAAGCTTTCCTCTAACTCCTTTGATGATGTGTGGCGAGGAGTTTTCAGGCAGTAACCATATAACTCTGCTCGGACTAAAACGAAACTTTGTTAGCAAGGGGCTTAATGATCAGCAGGTAATTGATACTACTCATTATGATGGCGGTGTGGCAATTGTAGCACACTGGTTCGACGGTGAGCGTGAATCTATTCCCTTTTTTATCGATATGAATGTGGATGGTTTTGAGATTGTTAATGCTGGTCCGGAATCAATTTATGATAAACGTATTTTTAATAACATTGTAAGTGCCTGCACAAACAATGGATTAATCATGAATAGTGGAGCTGATTATCATGGGTATGGAAGTATTTGTTTTACATGGAATGCCCTAGAGATACCAGAATGGCACAAAATGGGCCAAGAGCAGAAAGAAGAATCAATACTGGATATTCTGCGACAGAAGGATATGAGCAAAATAAGAGTTTTGATTTATGATGATCGTAAAGCCATTAATCGTGATTTTGTAATTTTGAGTCCGCTTATCACAATTTTTAGCTATATCCAGACATTAAACCTACTTCAGCTATTGTCGTGGTTAATATGGCTAAGCTTATTTCAAATCATCAGAATTCAAATCATAAAGAGAAAAAGACTGATCAAATTGAATATTGCCTCCTGGAAGTTTTTAGAAATCCTGACTTTTTTCAGTGGGGGCTTTATGTTGATTCTGGGATTTGTTCTATTTAGAAGGTCTTCATCTTTAATGGATTATAATGATATATATTTGGGGTATGGTATAAGCTTGATGTTGGTTGCAGCTGGTTCTATTGCTTATCTTATGGTATTATTACTTGTTAAGAACAGGCTTAAAAGATCAAAATTTAAAAAGAAATAAAGCAAAACGATATGAAAAAGTGGTTGTTAAGAATTGGTGGTGTGCTTATCGGAATTATTATTCTTCTGAGTTTTTGGATAATGTTGAATTTGAAGGATCGTCATTCAGGATACGAGCTTGATCTGGCACTTAATACAACAGATCTTTCAGGAACTTTGAAAGTTGGTTTTTCAGCTCAGGCCATAACTCCTGATGTTGTTGATACCTGGAATGATATCAATGGCGACGCCGAGTATAACGAGAAGGATGGAGATACCTATAACGACAATAATAATAACGGAAAGTTTGATGCATTCTGGATAGCAGGATTTAGCCAGGCACGGGCAGCCAATGGGGTTCATGATGATGTTTGGGCACGTACGGTTGTTTTTGATGATGGCACAAGCAGGTTTGCACTGGTTTCACTCGATGCAATTGGGTTTCGCCATGATGATGTTATTGACGTCAGAGAGATGATTCCGGATGAAGCAGGTATAGATTATGCAATAATTTCAAGTACTCATACTCACGAGAGTAATGATTTAATTGGTATTTGGGGAATGAGTCCGTTTAAGTCAGGCGTAAATAGCGAGCATATGCAGTATGTTAAAAGCCAGGCTGTTAAGTCTATTGTGGAGGCCGTTAGCAAGCTGAGGCCAGCAAAACTAACTATTGCTCAGGATCTTACAGGAGCTGAAGACCTGCTTATGGATACCCGTGAGCCTATTGTAATGGATTCCGGACTACGGATGATACAGGCTATTGATTCTGAAACTAATGAGAATCTTGGTGTCTTGCTTGCATGGGCAAATCATCCAGAAACACTATGGTCTGACAACTTATTAATAAGTTCAGATTTTCCGCATTATTTCCGCGACTGTGTTGAGAATGGGGTGTATGATGGCGACTCATTAGTGATGCCTGGTATTGGTGGCACAGCGGTTTATATCAATGGGGCAATTGGTGGCTTGATGACTACCAGAGGCAGTATGTCGATAAAAGGTCCATTTTCAGATACAACTTATGTTGAGCCAAACTTTGAAAAGGCTAAGGCACAAGGACAAAAACTCGCATTGTTAGCACTTGAAGCCCTGTCTCAACCAGATACTATAATTGAAAAGGCAAATATCTCCCTCAGAGCTAAAACCTTATTATTACCATTAGACAACAATATGTTTCGTCTGGCTGCTGCGCTTGGAGTCCTGGATTTTGGTATGACCGGTTGGTTTAACATACGATCAGAAATTGCAGCATTCTCAATTGGTCCGGCAAGCTTTTTATGTATTCCAGGCGAAATATATCCTGAAATTATTAATGGTGGGATTGAAACCCCCGAGGGACAAGATTTTAAAACTGGTATTGTTGAGACACCCCCTCTGCGAGAGCTTATGCCAGGAGAGTTCCAGTTTATTATTGGTTTGGCCAATGATGAGATTGGATATATCATTCCTAAGAGCGAGTGGGATCATGAAGCACCATATATCTATGACGATGATGATTCTCCATATGGTGAAGAAAACTCTGTTGGTTCTGAAACAGCACCAATCTTGCACCGAGAACTACAAAGAATTTTGAAAGAGTTGTAACTTTGAATAACCTGGGTTATTTTCAGTGTATGAAAAAGAAACTTGTTTATTTCATATTGGGTATGTTCATCATCTGGCCTGCATCTTTTGCACAAGATGTAGTTCTTTCAGATCAAAATGATAAGCAGTCCATCAATACTGCAACCCTGCTCTGGTATACTGCACCTGCTAATGTCTGGGAAGAAGCTCTTCCTGTTGGTAACGGTCGACTTGGTGCAATGGTTTTTGGTAAATATGGAGAGGAAAGGATTCAGCTGAATGAGGAGACATATTGGTCTGGTGGACCTTATTCTACTGTAGTTAAAGGGGGAGCAAAAGCCTTGCCCGATATTCAGAAGTTGATCTTTGAAGGTAAGCCTATAGAGGCTCATAAACTGTTCGGACGCAAGATGATGGGATATCCTGTTGAGCAGATGAAATATCAATCTATAGCGAATCTGCATCTGTTTTTTGAGAACGAGAAAAATGTAGAAGCTTACAAGCGCTGGCTTGATCTTGAAACAGCCACCACCATTGTAGAATATACTGCTCATGGGGTTACTTATCGTCGTGAAGTTTTTTCTTCTGCTCCTGATCAGGTAATTGTGGTAAGACTTACAGCTAGTGAACCCAAACAAATATCTTTCCGCGCAGAGCTTCGAGGTGTTCGTAATATGGCCCATTCAAATTACGGGACAGACTATTTTAGAATGGACGGAGTAGGGGATGACGGATTGGTGCTCAATGGCCGATCTGCCGATTATCTCGGAGTAGATAGTAAACTCAAATACAGGGCTCAGCTCAAGGCAGTGCCTGAAGGAGGCACTATGAAGGTTGTTGGAGCAGAACTGGTTGTAAATGGGGCAGATGCAGTAACATTGTATTTTGTAGCAGCAACTAATTTTGTTAATTACAAAGATGTTAGTGCTGACCATGATGC
>JAGLDP010000133.1 GCA_023145515.1 Bacteroidales bacterium | reverse complement strand
TAACAAAAGTGGTAACTGTGGGGTCTACCGGATCTGACTATACAAACATTGCCGGTGCGGCGGCCTATCTTCAAACTCGTTCAGGAGGTATTATGCTGCTTTCAGCAGAAACTCATAATATAACAGCTGCTGTAAATCTAACCAATACAACACTTATTGGTAAGGACGCCAGTAGAACAACTATTCAAGTTTCAGGAGCTGGTCAATTTGATGCTTTTGACACGGTATTTGAACATTTAACGTTGGATGTAAATAGTATAACTGACACTATGGCGATAGATATCCAGTCCGGATCCAGTTCACTTATATTTAATTATGCTGAGGCAGATATTCAAGATTCCGGTGATTCTCTCATAGATAGTAATTCGGGAACGACTCCTACGGTAATTATGAAACTTATTAAATCAAACCAATCGGGAACATTGGGAAAAATATTAAACACAAAAGCACTGAGTAATTTAAATACTTCTTCCGTTATTTTTGTTGATAGCAGAAGTAATGATGATCCTCTTGAACTTTCTGACTGGGATGTAACAGTGGCTGGTGGAGGTAGTGTACTAACAGACGGAACTATTTTCTCTATTCCGGCTAGAACCATATTTGTATCACCAAATATGAATCTTCAGGGAGCAATAGATAGTTTGGAAGTAGCAAACAATGGTGGTCTTATCACCCTTCTCCCCGGTGTTCATTCAATCACTTCTACCCTGACAATTGAGGATGATGATATTCATATTGAGGGATATGGTGATTCTTCAATTATATCAGTCTCCGGAATAACAGGAGGAGCAACTGTGGGGGCGATTCAGGTTGGCACCGCGACTGGAACATCTCCGGTAAACGGAGTGGTTTTGAAAGATTTTAAGCTGGAAATAACCGGCACCGGTGTAACTGACATCCATGGTATTCGAATAGCTGGTGGTTCTGATAATCGGGTGGATAATGTTACCATTCAAAAAGTATCCGGGGTATCGGGATCGGGTAATGAAGCAAGAATGGGTATTCAATTTGTTGACGGTGCCAGCACAAATCTTATCCGACCGGTTATTATCAATTCTCGAGTGCTTGGTAATAGTGGAGCTAACGCTTATTTTACCGATGGTATTCATGTAACTTCTGATCCGGCTATTACGGGTGTATTCGGTAACGGAAATCGTATTACGAACGCTCTTTTAGACGGTAACTTTGTAGATTATGTTGGTGAAACGGCTTATGTGATTGTAGGTGCTGATGATAATTCACTCTTTAATAATCGCGCTTCAAATATGGGCGCCCGTGGCACTACCGCTTATGGTATTTACATGGGTAATACTACAAATATAAACATGACGGCGAACATATTTACTGGATCACTTTCTTCATCGGCCATTGCGATTGGTATTGAATCTTTTAATGCTGGAACTCTAAAACAAACAACTGATTCTCTCTTTAATAATAATATTATTCGCGGTTCCGGATCTGGTTTTGCCACTGGATTTCAAATAGGTAATGTCAGTAATACTGGTGTTCACAGAAATCAGTTCCAAAATAATCAGATTTACGGTGCGTCTAACTTAACAACAACTGCAATTGTTGTAAGGGGTAATGCGGATAAAAATAATTTCTCTAATAACAATATCACCGGTAATGGTAATGCGTGGGATACCGGTATCAGCCTTCAATCAAGTACTCAAGATGGCAATCTTGTTCGTGGTAATCGTTTTAATAACACAACTACAACTATTGTTAATAGTGCTACCGCTACTATCTTTGGAATTGGAGCTATTGTTGATACAACAACCCCAACGGTAAGTGATGATATTGGAGATGGATATGGCTCGGGTGATATCTGGGTGGATACAAACAATGATGATGCTTATATCCTTCTTGATGAGACATTGGGTAGTGCCGTATGGACCCAGATTGACGGCGCTGGAGGAAGTACTCCTGATTTTGAGGATATATATACTCAGGATGCGGATAATACCCTAATAACTACAAATAGTGATTTTACTATAAATGCCGGAATAGCTGATTTTAGTGTTGTAAGTAGCGATTTTGAACTTGGGTCTTGGGGTACAAGTGCCGGAAATACAAACCAACTTGAGTTCTTTGAGCTTGCCGCAAGTGGTACTAATTACGTTGGATTCAAAGCTCCTGATGCAATCACATCAAATGCAATGTGGACATTACCAAGTGGTGATGGGTCTACCGGACAGTTCTTGAGTACGAATGGAACAGGAACTCTTTCATGGGCTACCTCATCCGGAGGAAGTGGGAGTGCTGGTTGGCACGGTTCGCCAACTAGAATTAAGCTTACCCCTATGGATTTTCAATCGGATGATCGGGACGATAATATGAATATGCAAACAAATGGAACATATATCCAAGAAACGGGTACTGCTAGTCCCGTGGCCACTATTGCCATACCTACAGGTTACCGAACAACCCATGTGATGATCTATGGCTCTGATGGTGCAAATGCAGTGAACACTTATGCTAATGATATTTCTAATGGAACAACCGCTACCTCACTTGGTACTGGAACTGTGAACACGGAAATAAATATAACTGATACCAATTCTACGGATACAAACTACATTACGATTTACATAAACGTAGGTGCTAGTGATCGGGTATATGGAGGATACATCACTATTGAGCCGACTCCTTAGAAAAATCTAATCATTAAAGCTACTTGGCCGCTGTAACCGAGGAGGAGGATTCCCCTATTTTGACGTTGACGATTTTATTAATCAGCTCTTTTTGATCTGGAAATTCTATCTGAATGTAGTTACCCGTTAGACCTTTTAGCTTCTCTCCTTTCGTGGCTTCTACAAGAACCTTTTGAACCTTTCCTAGATTTTTCTGTACAAAATTTTTGTACAGTTTGTCGTTGATTTGACGAAGTTTTTCAGCTCTAGCCTTTTTAATTTCGGGAAAAATATCGTCACCAAATTTCTCGGCCAGAGTCCCCTGTCGAAGGGAGAATGGGAAGACGTGAAGTTTCATGAATTCGTGTTTTTGGACGAGATTACAGGTTTCCTGAAACTCGTCCTCCGACTCGCCACAGAAGCCGACGATAATGTCGGCGGCGATACCGAGATCCGGGATGGCTTTTCTGATCTTGGTCAATCTTTCATCAACTTGAGCGGATGAATATCCGCGACGCATTCGCTCCAAAACGGGAGTGGAACCAGACTGGAGAGAAAGGTGAAGATGGGGCAGGATCCGGTTTTCCGTAGCCCATAATTTGATTAGCTCGTCTGATAGATATTGAGGACCAAGGGAGGAAATACGAATCCGAGGAATATTTGTTTCACTAAGAATTGACTTGAGTAATTCGTGAAAACGAGACTCTTCTGCTTTGTGAGAATAAGAAGCCCCCCAGGCACCAATGTTGATACCAGTGAGAACAATTTCTTTGATTCCCTCCTCTTCCACCTCCTTGATACTTTGAATTACTTCTTCTTTTGAAAGTGAAATGTGTTTACCGCGAAGTCGGGCAATAATACAATAAGTACAGTAATTATCACAACCATTTTGTATTTCGATGTAAGCCCGAGTACGAAAGTGCTTAAAATCACTTTCTTCTTGTTTTGATTTTTGATCATCTGATTTTTGAATGTGGGCAACCACCTCTGACCATTCAGAGAAAACTTGATCGATTTCCGGGATTGAATTGAAAATATCTGGAGAAGCTTTTACGCCACATCCAAAAGCAATAACTTGTGCTTGGGGATTTTTGGAAGCCAGAGAGCGAATAGCCTGGCGAGATTTTTTTTCGGCCTGACGAGTAACAGCGCAGGTGTTGACGATGATGATATCGGCTTCTTGAACATCTTGAGTAGGGGCGTATTGCAATATGCCCCTACTCTTGGCAATCTTTTCCGCTTCCAGGAAATTCATTTTACAGCCGAGGATTTTATAAAAAATTTTCATGAGTGTTAGGGGCTACAATAGAACACGGATTGAACAGATTTGCACGGATTCTGACGGATGCGCATCAGTTTTTATCCGTTGGATCCGTTAGATCTGTGTTCTATGGGGTATTAGTTTACTAACTCAAGACAAAAAAGCCTAATCGAATTTGGCTGGTAAGCAAAAACTGTTTACAAGTAAGCCAGTGGACTCTTTTTGATACCACCAATGCGGACTTCGAAATGAAGATGAATACCGGTAACTCCATATACTCGACCAGTATTACCCATTTTTCCGATGATTTGACCTCGAGCGACATCATCACCAACCTTTACAGCAAGGGTTTGCATGTGAGCATAAAGAGTCTGCATTCCGTTTCCATGATCGACGATAATGTGATTTCCATATCCTCCGTTCCAACCGAAAGCCGCTTTAATAACCTTGCCCGAGTCGGCTACAAAAATAGGTGGACGACTTCTGTTGCAAATATCAATGGCATAATGCCCTCTTCTAAATCCTTGAGAAATTTTTCCCTGAGTAGGCCAGATTAGTTTTTGACCGGATTCAGTATATTTAATATTTGAAATAGCTCCAAGATCTTGAGCTACATATGTTGTCCTGGCCTCTTCTTTGGCTCCTGGAAGAACAATGTAGCTTCCGGCTACAAGTGAATCCCCTTCTAATTCATTAGATTTTCGAATTTTTTCTTCTTCAATTTTATATTTTTTAGCAAAACTTTTTACTGTATTTCCTTTGGCCACTTTCTTGATAATACCGTCAATTGTTGGGAAAGTGAGCTTTTGTCCAACTTTTAAATAATTTCTGTTCCAAAGACTTGGATTAGCATTCATTACTGTAGTAGTACCGATACCAAATTGAGAGGCTATTTCTGAAATTGTGTCCCCGTTTTGAACTTCGTAAGTTACTATCCCCGTCATGCCACGATAATCTGGTTTTGTTGTGGAAGTTCCCGGATTGTATACGAAACCGGAATCAATATCGGCAACATATATGTAGTCGTTATCTTCGTATTCATACGCGCTGGCAAAATTGGATCCACCACCAATGGTAAACAGATTTGGCCCTATGCTGGAAAGCATTATTCCCGCTATAACTACCGACGCACATTTCCTCATGAATTTTCTTCCGAGATATCTATGTTTA
>JAGLDP010000132.1 GCA_023145515.1 Bacteroidales bacterium | reverse complement strand
CCGTATACCTGGGTGCAACGACAGGATGGTGCTGTTAAACGTATCTACAAAATCAATCAATTTGAGATTAACCATAGCGGAATACCCGCCAGATTGTCAAATGCCAGCTTAAGTGTAGGTTTTGCATTGCCATTAAAAACTAAATCTGGCAAAGCCAACCAGCAAAGCAGCAAGTTCTATCAGGAAAATGGAATCGACTATGGCTTGCCCTGGAGCGTGAGGTTTGATTATAGCTTTAGGTATACAAAGCAGAATCCTTTTGTTGATAGCAGAATTACTCAAACTCTTAGGTTTACAGGTAAATTTGAGTTTTCTCCAAACTGGAGCTTTAACTATTCTTCTGGATATGATTTTGTGGCAAAAGAATTGACATACACTAATCTGCAGATTAGAAGAAATCTTCATTGTTGGAGCATGTCATTTAACATTATCCCTTTTGGTGACAGGAAAAGTTATACCTTCCAGCTCAATGTTAACTCCAACATGTTTAAGGATGTTAAATACAGGAAAGAAAAGAGCTGGTTTGATAATTCTGATATCTTCAATTAAAATAATACAACTTAAATGTTAATTGATATGAAAACAATTTTATCCACAGACAAGGCTCCAAAGGCAGTGGGGCCATATAGTCAGGCAGTTGAGGCAAATGGTTTTTTATTTATTTCAGGACAAATTCCCATTAATCCTGCTACAGGATCAGTTGTGGAAGGAGGTATTAGTGCTCAGACAGAACAAGTTATGATAAACATCAAAGGGATTCTTGATGAGGCTGGATACGGTTTTAAAGATGTTGTTAAATGTACTTGCCTTTTAGATGATATGGATAATTTTAAGGCAATGAATGATGTTTATAGTCAGTTCTTTACTTCAGAACAACCAGCACGTGCAGCTTTTGGTGTTGTTAAGCTTCCTCTGGGTGTGATGATCGAAATTGAGGCTATAGCAGCCAAACCTTAGGAATAAAAAAAGAGACCGACTAAAAAGCCGGTCTCTTTTTTTTATATGATTTTTATAAGCTTACTCAGCGCAAACCTCAAAACTAACCTTAGCCTTGATGTCTTTGTAGAGCTTAATAGAGACTGAATATGTTCCAACCTCTTTAATCGCTTCTTCATTAAGGCTGATGTTTTTACGATCAATCTCAAATCCTTTTTTATTCAATACTTCAGCAATTTGAATAGTATTGACAGATCCAAAGATTTTACCTGTTGTAGACGTTTTTGCGCCAATCTTTAGCTCAATAGCTTCAAGTTTCTTGACTATAGCTTCTGCGTCTAAGCGAAGTTTTTCTTCTTTATGAGCCTGTTGACGTAGCTTCTCTTCATGATTCTTACGTTCAGAAGAAGTTGCTAGTACTGCCATTCCCTTAGGGATAAGGAAGTTTCTTCCATAACCATTTTTCACACTAATGATATCATCCCGGTGTCCAAGGTTAGGAATATCCTGTTTTAAAATAATGTCCATTATAATTTTCTCCTTCCTTTACTTCATCAAATCGGTTACATATGGTAACAAAGCCAGGTGACGTGCACGCTTAACTGCTGTACCAATTTTACGCTGGTACTTCAGAGAAGTTCCAGTAAGTCTTCTGGGTAAAATCTTACCCTGCTCGTTTAGGAAACGCTTTAAGAAGCTAGGATCTTTGTAATCAATATACTTGATATTGTTAACACGAAACCTGCAATACTTTTTCCTTTTAATCTCTACTGTTGGCGGTGCCAGGTAGCGGATTTCTGATGGGTTATTTGCCATTTCTTATTCCTCCACTTTTTGAGTTTGGGCTTGATCAGCCATTTTCTTTCTACGCATAATAGCGTATGCAATTGCAAATTTATCCATCTTCATTGTCAGGAAGCGGATAATACGTTCATCGCGTCGGAATTCTGTTTCCATACGCTGAATAAGATCACCCTCACATTTGAATTCAATCAAATGATAGAAACCAGTGGATTTCTTCTGGATGGGATAGGCCAGCTTTCGCAGACCCCAGTTGTCCTCATGGACAATCTCTGCGCCGCTCTCCTTGAGATAGGCTGAGAATTTCTTGACCGCTTCCTTCATCTGGTCTTCAGACAAAACGGGAGTAACAATGAAAACGGTCTCATACTGATTCATCATAATTTAATATTTAATCAATTTAAATAATTGGCCTGCAAAATTAGGAAATTGTTCCGTCTAATCAAAATTTCCATTGCTTTTCCCATTTTACTACCTTTGTTTCTACAAAATTTAAATGCATGGAAAACTTTGTTGTTTCTGCCAGAAAATATAGACCTGATAGTTTTGAAACTGTTGTAGGACAGCCTGCTATTACAACAACATTAATCAATGCCATAAAAACCAAGCAGTTAGCACATGCCTATTTGTTTTGTGGTCCTCGTGGAGTAGGGAAAACAACTTGTGCAAGGATCTTTGCTAAAACCATTAATTGTCAGGTGCTTGGTGACGATACAGAAGCATGTGGAGAATGTGAATCATGCCAGTCATTCAGTCAGAACAGATCTTTTACAATACATGAACTGGATGCTGCATCAAATAATAGTGTTGAAGATATCCGTAATCTTACTGACCAGGTTAGAATACCTCCGCAAGTAGGAAAATATAGTATATATATTATAGATGAGGTGCACATGCTCTCATCGCAAGCTTTTAATGCATTTCTTAAAACACTTGAAGAGCCACCAGCTCATGCAATTTTTATTCTGGCAACAACAGAAAAGCATAAAATAATTCCTACAATCCTTTCGAGATGCCAAATTTTCGATTTTAATCGAATAAAGGTTATTGACATAATGGAGCATCTCAAAGTAGTTTCTGGTCGTGAAGGCGTTGAAATTGATTCTGCTGCTTTGAATATCATTGCTCAGAAAGCAGATGGTTCGATGAGAGATGCTCTTTCAATTTTTGATCAGGTTGTGTCATTTAGTGGAAAAGTGGTCGATTATAAGACTGTTGTCGCAAACCTGAATGTGCTTGACTACGACTACTATTTCAAAATTACTGAGGCATTTTTATCCGGAAACTATAAGCAAGCATTACTAATCTATAATGAGATTTTAAATAATGGTTTTGATTCACACAATTTTATTAATGGATTGGGTGGACATTTCAGAAATTTACTGGTAACTAAAGATCCTGAAACCATCCAGCTAATGGAACTTAGTGGAGAGCTTGCTGATAAGTATCTGGAAATAGCCAAAATGAGTTCTGAGGCATTTTTATTTGCAGGACTAGAAATAATAAATGCTGCTGACATTCATTATAAGCAAGCTAAAGATTCACGACTCTATGTTGAGATATGCTTGTTGAAGCTATCAACAATTTTGCTTGCACCTGTTGCTGCTTCAGTAACTCTGGATTCTCATGCTAAATCTGATGATAAGCCAGTAAGTGCAGCAAAAGAAAACCCTGCACCGATAACAGAATCTACAACAGCACCAGAACCAGCATCAGTAAAACAAACACCAACACCAGCCTCAACACCAGCCCCAACACAAACTATAGCTTCAAGTCCTGCTTCTACACCTAAGGGTCTACGTCCTACGCCTCGTTTGAGCGATTTCATGAATAAGCAACAAGATTCCAATGAAACATCTTCAGAAATAAAGATTGAGGCAGCTCTTGAGCCTCAAGGTGCTATTCTTGCTTTGAGTCAAGAGAACCTGCTTCTGCTGTGGAACGATTTTGCTGATACGATTAAGAATGAGCAACCTAGATTATATAATACACTCCTTAGTCAAACACCAGTATTGCTAGATAAGAAAGTTAGTGTTAACCTCAACAATCCACTTCAGGCCAAAGCTTTGAGTAGTATTCATAATGAATTGGAGGGCTATTTGAAAGCAAGAACAGGAGAGACTAATCTGTTACTTGAGCCAATCGTGAATCAAGCGGGACAAACTGAAAGAAAGCTATATACTCAGGATGAGAAATATACTCATTTGAAGAAACAAAACCCAAATCTTGATTTGCTTAGACAAAATTTTAATCTGGATTTTGATTAAGATATCAAGCAAGTGTTGCTTGTCTGCATGACAAAAGAGCAGTTCACATGAATGGATCGATATTTGATAAATTCCACAAATTAACAGTACAAAATGGCGGTAGTTGATAAGTTCCTAAAAGGATTATTCGGAAATAAAGCCGATAAAGATTATAAAGAAGCTTTACCTGTAGTAACTAAGGTAAGAGAAATATATGAGGTACTTAGAACCTTGTCTCATGATGAGTTTAGAGCCAAGTCGGAGGAGCTTCGTAAAGAAGTACTGAACCATTTTGTTCAGGAACAAAATGAAATTGCTGAGATTAAGTCTCAAATTGAGGCTGATAAAATCCCTATAAATGAGCGTGATAAAGCTTTTGCTCAAGTAGATAAACTTGAGAGTCAAATCACAGAAAAAATCGAAGAAAAACTAAATGAAGTTTTGCCTTTGGCATTTGCAATTATTAAAGACACCGCAAGGAGGTTTTCTGAAAATGAGGAAATTGAAGTAATTGCAAAGCAATTTGACAGGGATTTGGCTGCCACTAGAGATGATATAGTTATTAAAGGCGAAAAAGCATATTACCATAATAGCTGGATGGCCGGGGGAGTCATCATAAAATGGGATATGATTCATTATGATGTTCAGCTTATTGGAGGCCTGAGCTTGCATCAAGGGAAAATTGCTGAAATGGCAACAGGGGAAGGAAAAACACTTGTTGCTACTTTACCTATCTTTCTAAATGCACTAGCTGGTCGGGGAGTTCATATCGTTACTGTTAATAATTATCTCGCCAAAAGAGATGCAGAATGGATGGGGACACTGTTCGAGTTTCATGGTATGTCTGTTGATTGTATTGACAAGCATGATCCAAATTCAGACGCAAGGAGAAAAGCTTACCGTGCAGATGTTACTTACGGTACTAATAACGAATATGGATTTGATTACTTGCGTGATAACATGGCCATCTCTCCTGATGACCTTGTGCAAAGGGTTCATAATTATACTATAGTAGATGAAGTTGACTCTGTCTTAATTGATGATGCGAGAACCCCACTCATTATTTCAGGACCAGTGCCTAAGGGTGATGACCAATTGTTTGGTGAGCTAAAACATCGGGTGGTAAGCCTTTATGGTGTTCAAAAGAAACTTGTTACTGAGGAATTTGCCAAGGCAAAGAAGCTAATTGCTGATGGAAAGGAGCAAGACGGTGGTAAGATGCTATTGAGAGCACACAAGGGCTTGCCAAAAACTAAAGCCATTATTAAGTTTCTTTCAGAAGAAGGAATGAAGACGCTCATGCATAAGACTGAGAATTTTTATATGCAGGAGAATTCAAAGAATATGCATATAGTAACTGAAGAGCTATTCTTTGTGATTGATGAAAAAAATAACTCTGTTGAACTTACAGACAAGGGTATAGACCTGATAACAGCCTCTGGAGAAGATCCTGAGTTTTTTGTTCTCCCTGATATTGGATCAGTCATTGCCGATATTGAAAAAAGCAATTTGTCTGAGGAAGACAGACTTAAGCAGAAAGACACTTTAATCCGAGACTTCTCAATAAAATCTGAGCGCGTTCATACCATTAATCAACTATTGAAGGCCTACACATTATTCGAGAATGATGTGGAATATGTTGTGATGGATAACAAGGTTAAGATTGTAGATGAGCAAACCGGAAGAATAATGGATGGGAGAAGGTACTCCGACGGATTGCATCAAGCTATTGAAGCTAAAGAAAATGTGAAGGTTGAGGCTGCAACTCAAACTTTTGCAACCATCACCCTGCAGAATTACTTCAGGATGTATAATAAGCTTGCTGGTATGACCGGAACAGCCGAAACAGAAGCAGGTGAATTATGGGATATCTATAAGTTGGATGTGGTAGTAGCTCCTACTAACAGATCAATTGTTAGAGACGATAGGGAGGATATGGTGTTTAAAACAAAGAGAGAAAAATATAATGCTGTAAGTGATGAAATAGTAACTCTGGTTGACCAGGGTAGGGCTATTCTGGTGGGTACAACTTCTGTTGAAATTTCTGAATTATTAAGCAGAATGCTTAAGATCAAAGGAATACAGCATAATGTTCTGAATGCGAAGCTGCACCAAAGAGAAGCTGATATTGTAGCCTCTGCCGGACAGCCTGGAGCCGTCACAATTGCTACAAACATGGCCGGTAGAGGTACAGATATTAAGCTTCATCCGGATGTGAAAAGTGCTGGTGGTCTTGCTATCTTAGGTACTGAGCGACATGAGTCAAGAAGAGTCGACAGACAGTTACGTGGACGTGCTGGTCGGCAGGGTGATCCTGGATCTTCTCAATTCTTTGTTTCTCTTGAAGATGATCTGATGAGATTATTCGGATCAGATCGCGTTGCAAAGCTTATGGACAAGATGGGATTGAAGGATGGAGAAGTAATTCAGCATTCAATGATCAGCAAATCTATAGAACGGGCCCAAAAGAAAGTGGAAGAAAATAACTTTGGTATCCGTAAAAGATTGCTTGAATATGACGATGTTATGAATAGCCAACGTGAAGTGGTTTATAGCAGAAGACGCCATGCTCTGCATGGAGAGCGAATAGAAATGGATATTGCGAATATGATGTATGACCTTTGCGAATCGCTGGTTGATGAGTATAGGGACTTACAGGATTTTGAAGGATTCAAGCTTGATATGATTCGTTTCCTTGCTATTGATTGTCCGGTTAGTGAAGAAGAATTTAGCGAATTGAAAGCAGATGAGATAATCGAAAGAGTTTATGCAGATACAATTCGAAGCTTTGAGTTGAAAAATAAAAACATGGCTGAATCAGCCTGGCCAATTATTAAAGATGTTTATGAGAGAGCTTCTCATCAGTATGAAAATATCTTGGTGCCGATAACAGACGGACAAAAAACTATGCAAATAAATGCCAATCTTAAAAAAGCTTACGATTCAAAAAATCGTGAACTGATTAAGGCATTTGAGAAATCCTCTGTTTTGGCTATCAGCGACGAATCATGGAAAGAACACTTAAGGGAAATGGACGATCTTAAACAATCAGTTCAGAATGCATCCTATGAGCAAAAAGATCCATTATTGATATATAAACTAGAATCATTTGACCTGTTCAAAAGCATGATGAACCGAGTGAATAAGGATGTAGTTTCACTGCTGATGAAAGGGCGTATTCCTATTCAAAACTCTGATCAGGTGAGGGAAGGGCAAAGTCGACAAAGACTTGATACAAGTAAATACAATGAAAGTAAAACTGATGTAGATGGATATGGTCCATCTAGTTCAACTGGAGGAGAAGCACCTCAACGTCAGAAAAGAGTGCAGCCAATAAGAGTAGAGAAAAAGGTAGGAAGAAATGACCCCTGTCCTTGTGGAAGTGGGAGCAAGTATAAGAAGTGCTGTATGCCTTAGGTGACATCTTGTATGAGTGATTCTGAAATGATGAGTTTACCCAAAGCTAGAGGGAGAATGCAATGAACAGCAATCTTGAAGGAACTTGGGAAGCGTTGACAGTGTATCTTGAAACTTCAGATGAAGTTAGCAAAATCCTAGAATATGCGAAAGAGCTTGGTTTTCAGGTCAAGGAGACAGATACATTTCTCTCAAAATTCTACACCGTTTGCAGCGAGTTAAACGTATGCAATAAGGATGAATTACGAAGTAGATTGTCCGATTTCGAGGACTTTAAACTCCTGCTTTCTACCTTAGTTCAAGTAGTTGGAGAGACAACAGAAGTTGAAAACTGGCTCGTCAGTCCATCGTTCCTGATTTCATTAAGCTTACTGAACGCAGAACGTGACCCCGTACTTGTTGGAAGAACTATCGATCAAGTGGTTTGGGATTACTATGCTCCATCAATTGTACTAGAAGCATTAAAGAGAATGCAATAATTGCCTAACAGCATGAACCAGACGCTTGTCAGGGAATTGGGTAAGGGGTAACAGCGCTGGTTATGCTGATTGTTGTCTGGAAAGCAACACAACTGGCAATTCTAGAAATACATATGAGCGCATAAGTACTGTACTACTAACACTGGAGGAGGAATCAATAATGAATCGGGCACTCTGCACTATCGGATGCGTCATGCTATTCCTTACGATTTTCAATGGTTGCGAAGATACTGGAAATTCAACAGCATCAGGTTCGCGTTCGAACCTACCCTATACTATTGTTTTAACTGACACTGCAAATCGAAGTGGAAGTTCTTATATCACAATTAAAGCGATAGTCCACTCGAATTCAGCACCTTCTGATCAGAGTTTGATTGATATTGCAGATGTAATTTACCCGCAGTATGTACAGTATAATCACCTTAGGGTTTTTCTATATCCTCCTAATGGTGATATTGAAAGCGTTGCATATTGCAGAATCGAGTACGCAAATGGCGCTATGATTAGTGCAACTATACAGTATGACTCTTCGCTATGGGATTAACGATTCGACATGAAGCACTCGAACTGAATATCTTGAACTACATCCTTTTCATGGCAATGCGATGTCAGGAGAATACTGTACAAGAATCGCTATTTAGTGAATTCAGGTCCCGTAACCCTCCCCATTATGAGGACAGTCCAAAAGAGGAGACATCTGCAGCTAATGTTTCCCGATAAACACTCGGTGGCAAGTCTCTAAGAGAGCCATGCGGCCGCTATTCATTGTACTTCTCATCCAGTTCTCTGTGATTTCAAAACAGGTTCCATGTACGAAACCGAGCGGTTGTGTACAAATTTAGAGC
>JAGLDP010000131.1 GCA_023145515.1 Bacteroidales bacterium | reverse complement strand
ACCTATGAAAAAAAATCTACTTGTTTTTCTATTTACAGGAATCATTAGCTTGTCATTTGCTCAGCAATCAGCAAAAAAAGATTTCCCTGCTCTCAAAGGAAATGGCGAAGTTTTCTTTCTCGAAA
This sequence comes from Bacteroidales bacterium, assembly GCA_023145515.1. Taxonomy (GTDB): domain Bacteria; phylum Bacteroidota; class Bacteroidia; order Bacteroidales; family UBA12481; genus JABHCC01. Next base: position 6,085 of record JAGLDP010000131.1, on the reverse strand, counting down.
CTTTCGATTGGGGAAATCCAGATGACGAAAAGGGCTGGACAGCTCCTGAAGGATACTATATGGAAGATCGCCAGGATAATGGATTCAACTGGCATTGGTGGGGTTATGATAGTCTGGTAACACCAAGACTGACACGTGAACCTCCAATGGAATCCACAACTGCCCAAAACGGAAGTCTTTGTCTTTTTGCCGATCTGTACAATCTTTACCAAGACCCTCGTATAGATATTGACAATTCGCTTGTTTTCCCAATGATAGACTGCAGCTCACACTCATCAGTAATAGTCAGGTATGAAACTTGCTTCATGAATTATGCAAGCGCTTGGGATATGCTTCTCGAGGTATCTGTTGACGATTGGGTTCATTCAGCTCAATTTGATGTTGGATTCGGTTGTGGACATAAAGGTCGCCCGGATAAAACTATCCCTGGCAAACCAGCCATTTTCGAAGCCAATATTTCGCAAATTGCTGCGGGTATGCCAAATGTACAATTCAAACTTACCTGGAGAGGCACTAGCCTGTACTGGTGGCAAGTAGATGACTTTCAGCTATCTGAAGCCTGGGATAACGACCTGCAACTAAGATTCGCTGAAATGGAATGGGATGACGGAAATAATCAAACTTTTGTAACTCCTTCATTCATGTTCCCAAAATCTCAAATTAGCAATGGTTCCCTTACAAATTTCACTGGATCCTCCATCAATTTCGGAGAATTTGATCAGGAAAATGTCTATTTCGAAGTAGATATCACGAAGAATAACGAAAGTGTATTCAACCAAACAACCGAGACGATGTTTCTTGAAACACTTTTTATTGATACAGCAATGATAACAGAATCATATGCCCCATCAGAGTTCGGTCATTACAAAGTAACCTATGATTACAAACAAGACCAAAGCGATAACACTCCTGAAAACAATAATAAAGAGACCTTCTTTAATATTAATGACAGTATATATTCACGTGGAAATGATTCCTCCGAGGAAGCTTTCTGTTGGGGCATGGAAGCCTATGGTTCTGATGATGAACCAAATATCGGACATATACTTGCCACTACTTATCCAATTTATGAAGATTGCGAAGTCAATTCTATTTCTGCCTTTATAGCAGGCGGAAGAGGAGATGGGATGATTGATTTCCGATTTGTCCTCCTGATGAAACCAGCCGAGGGTGAGGAAAATACTGACCCAATCGAATGGCTGATATCTGATCCTGTCGACTACGACTCATCAATGATCAACACTTGGATTACTCTACCTTTAGATAAAGATGGTGAATCAGAATTTTTGTTCGCAGGTGATATTGTGTATGCTGGTGTTGAATATAATAATATGAATACTGATTTAATTAGTCATCGCTATGAAAACTTTAAGGTAGGAGCAGACTACGACTCCAGGCTCCTTGATCCTGTGAGTATTGCCCGAAACGGAACTCTGGCATGGTCTTACGGTGGTTATGTGTCGGAAAGAAACCTGATGATACGCCTCAATCTCAATGACAACAGCAATATCATCGATAAAGTTGATCTTAGCTCAACTCTGAGTACTCTTAGCCAAAACTATCCAAATCCTTTTAGTGGATCAACTGAAATCACTTATGAACTCAACATTAGTTCTGAAGTGATTATCGAAGTTATGGATCTGACCGGAAGGATAGTTCTGAGGATAAACGAGGGACAAAAATCTGCAGGGAAGCATACTGCCAAACTGATTGCAAATACCCTCGAATCTGGCATCTACTTATATACTCTTAATGCCGATAATTTTAGTGAAACAAAGAAAATGGTGATCAGGTAAACCTATAAATAGAAAACCAAAACTATCATTTTACTTGCTTCTCAATTTAGCTGTTACAAACCCAAGCAATAATGCTAAAAAATAACCGTGGCTGGAAAATCTGTATAGGCATTTTTATTATCCTGACAGTTATTTCATTTACCCCTTTAGTTATTCCTCAGAACGTTTACAAACCTGAAATCTTTGGCATTCCATATACATTATGGACGAGCTTCCTACTTACTTTTGCCTTAGTGATTCTAACTTATGTTGGAATGCGACTACATCCTGGCAATCAAGATAAGGAGGGTAAATTATGAAAACCTGGATCTGGATTTTGGGTACGCTGTACATCGGATTATTGATTATGGCTTCTATGAAGTCTTTCAAGAAAGGCAGATCATCTGAAGAATTTATGTTTGCAGGGTCAAATATCGGACTCATGCTTGGCGTGCTAACTTATGCCGCTGCACTGTTTAGCACTTTCACCTTCCTGGGTATGCCCGATTTTTTTCGTTTGCACGGAATTGGAGCTTGGGTATTCTTAGCCCTTTCAGATGGTATTATGGTCTTCTTTCTGGTATGGTTTGGATATCATATCAGAAAAAGAGTAAAAACATTAGGGTTTAAAGGTGTTGCCGGACTTATTGGACAAACATATGGAACTAAATATGCCGGTTATGTGATATTCCTGAGTGCTTTTCTTTTTCTTATTCCATACGCCGGAATACAAATCCAGGGAATTTCAATTTTTATGCAGGCAGCTTTCCCAAACTCACTCCCCGCATGGGGATGGGCAGTGCTAATTATCTTAGTGATGCTTTTGTATAGCGAAATAGGTGGATTCAAAGCAATAGTTTATAGTGATGCTATTCAGGCTTTACTGCTACTTACAGTAATCTGGATAATAGGAGCAGTGAGCCTGAAGCATTTTGGTGGAATTCATTCTATGTTTGAAGCAATTGAAGTAGTTGACGAAAAACTACTATCTATACCCGGTCCAAAAGGCCTGCTTAAACCGCAGTTCTTGATTGCATCCATGATAGCTATCGTAATGATACCAGTTACACAACCCCAGCTAACTACTCGTATCGTAGTAATGAAGAACCTTAAATCAACTCATTATATGGCTGTTAGCCTGGGTTTCTTCGCTATTCTTATTATTCTTCCCACTCTTTTTATCGGCATGTATGGTGCTCAACAATATCCAGGAGCAAGCAAGGATGAGTTTTTCGCTAATGCCTTTCTTAATGATCAATCCGGATTCGTTGCCGCTCTTGCTGTTATCGGCCTAATCGCCGCAGGCTTGTCAACAACAAATGCTCAAATATTTGCTTTAGGAAGCGAGCTAAGGGGATTGATGAAGGGAGATGAAAAAAAGATAATGCGAATAACCAAAATCAGTATATTCCTTTTCTCTTTGGTAGCTCTTGCCTTTTCACTGAAAATAAGCGACCAAATAGTTCTTCTTGCCCGTGTGAGTTTTGCTGGTACAGCACTAATGGGACCAATGATACTCCTTGGCATATTGAGCAACAAGAAAATCAGTTGGACAATAATACCACTTTCATTCATCGCACTGGTAATCTTTCTACTTTCACTGGCAAAAGTAATTCCAAGCGAATATTTTGGTCTTCGCCTTGATTTATTACTATTCGTATTACTGAGTATTGCAGCATTCTTTTCTCACCTCTTTAGCAAAGCAAAATCATGAAACAAGTCGGCCTTATCTCTATCATCTTACTCATCCTGTTGTCATCCTTCTCAATGGATACTTCAAGCAATATCCCTGTTGAAGATCCTTACTTCGGAAACGGGATTCACAATGGCTGGGCCGACCAGAATTCAATTGTTATCTGGACACGATTGACGAAAAATTCTGAAATGAATTATGATGGAAAAGCATTTATTCCGCTTACATCTAAACAACAGAATCAACTTAACAAATTAGCAGATCATAAGCAAATTCATGCTGCCCAGATTCCAGCAGAATTAAGTTTAGAAGATATGGAAGGTGCATGTCTGGGTGCATTTGGAGAAGTCAAGCTTAGTTACCATCCAGAAGGATTTCCAGAAAAACGAGTTGAAACCAGCTGGGATAACTCTGTAGGCGGACATAAAATATATCCATCGATGGCTTTAAACCAACCTGATTTTTTTGTCCATACAGGAGATACAGAATATTACGATAAATTCAATCCCTGGGCCATGACAGAAGATCTGATGCGCTTCAAGTGGGATCGATTATTTGCATTGCCTTTCCAACGAGAATTCTACACTAATACTACCTCATATTTCATTAAGGATGACCATGATTTGCTTCGAAACGATACATATCCTGGTGATCAGTATGGTACTGTTAGTTTTGAACGAGGGCTGGAGATTTTTGAAAAAGAACAATTTCCTGGCAATGAAAAACCAGATAAAACCGTACGTTGGGGAAAGGAACAGAAGGACTGGTTTTTTAAACCCATTGAAGAATCAGATGCCACTTTCAAACTCATCATCTCACCCACACCAATTCTGGGTCCTGACAGAGAAAAGAAAAACGATAATCATGCTAATGCAGGATTCCAGCATTGTGATGTTGATGAGAATGTGGTGCACACTGAAACATTTCGCAAGCAGATTCAGGAAACTCCTATATCAATAGCAGAAAAATTACTTGAAGCATCTCAACTGTCAAATGAAGGTTTCGTCCGTTGCAGAAATTATGTTTCAGGATGGTTGGAATATGCAGATTCAACAACAGGACTAATTCCCCGAAATATCCAATCGAGCAAGGATATCTGGAATGCCCAGGATGCTGCTGCAGATAATTATCCATTTATGGTTTTGACTGCAGCCATTACCGATAGAGAATTATTTGAAGGAAAAATGCTGGATATGCTTAGGATGGAAACAAAACTAAGCTCCAGAATAGGTGCACTGCCAGACGATTGGTCATTCAGCAAACAAGATTTTGTAAGAACTGAAATCAACATAAACAGAATCATGTTTGGTTCATCAGAATACCTAAAAGATGGATTACTGCCCTTGACAGAGTGGCTGGGAGAAAGCCCATGGTCAGAACGAATGCTCAATATTCTGGATGATATGTGGGCCCAAGCTATGATTGAAACAGAATATGGCAAAATAGTATCAACCAATATGGAAGTTAATGGTGAAATGCTGCAAGTCTTGTCAAGGATGTTCTGGATGACCGGAGAACAGAAATACCTTGACTGGGCAATCCGCATTGGAGATTATTATCTCTTGGGGAATCAGCATCCCACCAGAGATTTTGAAAAGCTTAAACTTCGTGATCATGGTTGCGAAATCATTTCCGGCTTATGTGAACTATATGCTACCTTAAACATTGAGGATTTATCAAAAAAAGTAAGCTATGAAGCCCCAATACATGAAATGATAGATCTCGTTCTTGAGAAAGGAAGAAATGAGGATGGACTGTTTTATAATTCGATCAACACTCATACCGGTGAAGTTCTTGATCAAAAAATGTCTGATAATTTTGGGTATAACTTGAATGGGGTATATACAGTATACCTTGTTGATGGAACAGAAGCTTACAGGGAAGCTATAAAAAAAACACTCTCATCACTCAATGGAAAATACAACAATTTCCTATGGGAAGGCAGAGGGGGAACAGGCAGCTCAGATGGTTATGCAGATGCCATTGAAGGTGCCCTTAATATTTATAACAGAGAACCAGTAAACTCTGCAGCCAAATGGATTGACAGTGAAATGCAGGTTATGTGGAGCAAGCAACAAGAATCGGGAATAATAGAAGGTTGGCATGGAGATGGCAATTTTGCCCGCACCACAATCATGTACTGTTTATGGAAAACTCAGGGCATCACTATTGATCCCTGGCGAGAAGATGTGAAATTTGGAGCCTTAACCCAAAATGACAGCCTGTATTTCTCAATAAGTGCAGATTCTGCATGGACAGGCAAAATCATTTTCGACACACAACGACACAAAACTATTCTCAACATGCCTGATGACTGGCCAAGAATTAACCAGTTTCCAGAATGGTTTACCGTTAAGGGAGATCAAGTCTATCAGGTAAAGATGAATGAAGAAACAAAACTGATAAAAGGAGACCTGATGGCAGAGGGAATGAGCATTCAGATAGAGCCAGGTAAGCATTCAATTGTTGTAGCTCACGATTCAAATCTAAAATATGTTGACCCATCTATCGGTAGCGTGGGAGTTATTCTGGAACCAACCCGACCAACAGTTCATTTGCCAAATAGCTTGGTGAGAGTGTTCCCAATTCGGAAGGATCAATTGGATGATCAAATTAG